>CAYYKZ010000145.1:0-7053 GCA_964468455.1 uncultured Leptospirales bacterium
TTTCATCTGTAATGATTGACGGTTCCCATAACTCCTATGAGGAAAATATTAAGCTTACCGGAGAGGTTGTTAAATTTGCTCATAAGTATGATGTAACTGTGGAAGGGGAGCTGGGGATTCTGGCAGGAGTGGAGGATGAGGTTTCATCTGACAAACATGTTTTTACACAGCCCGATGAGGTGGAGGACTTTGTATCAAGAACCGGAGTTGACAGCCTTGCTATAGCTATAGGCACATCACATGGAGCTTTTAAATTTAAACCTGGAACAGATCCTAAGATAAGGCTGGATATACTTCAGGAGATAGAAAAGAGAATACCCGGTTTCCCCATTGTGCTTCACGGTTCATCATCTGTTCCTCATGCTCTTGTTGAAGAGATCAATAAATACGGCGGTAAAATGGATGACGCGATAGGCATTCCTGAGGAACAGCTCAGAGAGGCTGCAAAATCCGCTGTGTGTAAAATAAATATAGATTCAGACGGCCGTCTTGCCATGACAGCAGCAATAAGAAAGGAACTGGCATTAAATCCGGGTGAATTTGACCCCAGGAAATATCTTGGGCCTGCAAGGGATGCGTTAAAGGAACTATATATGCATAAAAATATTAATGTGCTTGGCAGTGCAGGCAAGGCATAAAAAAAGGGGGCCATCATGAAAAGAGCAGCAGCTTTTTGTCTTTTTGTTTTTCTGTCTTTTGGCGTTTCTTTCGGGAGCGAGCTTAAGCTTGAGATAATAGGTGCTTCAACAGCGTCAAATCTTTATCTCAGCTATCTTTCAATAGGTATAATAGCAGATTCCCAGACGAAAGGGGTATATGATGCTGAAAAAACTGGAACTTTTATAAATTCAATTACCGCACAGATGAAAGTTCAGAAGGAGTATCTGGAAAAAATTCTCGCAGCAGGCGAGGTTCCGGAAGCAGATATTGCCATAGTAAAAAAGATGATTGAATGCTTTGGTCTTCTTATTGATGAAGGGAACTATCTTGCCGATTATGTAAAGACAGGGAATAATAATTCACTAAGCTCCTATGACGGCAAAAGAAAACAGGCCTGGGCATTATTAAGTGACATCCTTGGAATTGATTAAATTTCTATTAATGGGAAAAATGAATGTTTGATATAAAGGAATACTATAATTACAGCAATTACAGGGGTAATGGTGCTGAAAGTGATATTCTGGATATAGGATATGACATAGTTTCCGAAATCGATGATATTTTAGGCAACAGCGGCGGAAATCTGTATATTTCAGACAGGTATAAGTCAGGGGAACATATGATTGAAATTTATTATCCTGCTGCCGGATATCCGGGACCTCAGGCTTTTGTTCCTACTCCGGACAGGATACGTTTTTTTCTTTCATTTTATCCCTATAAAGAGGATTTCCGGAAGATAGACAGAATTGTCTTAAGGCCCAGATATATTGAAACAGGTAATGTTGAGCTTGCCGCCCTTTACCTGAAAAAGCAGCGGGCACTTGTTCTTTATCTGACTCATCCCTGTACATATTCTGTTTCAAGCGGGAAGGATAACAGCAGATTTATATCCATAAGTATTGAAAGCCTTATGGATAATAAAATTATTGAAGATACCATTAATAAAAGCAATAAGGCTGGCGACAAAGATGATACACGTATACCCTCTCTATGGGATATTATAGCCCTGGCAGACCCTCGCGGGGACGGTGTAATGGATAAATTTTTTATAAAATGCAGAGAGCCGGATGACAGGGTTTTTAAGGCTCTTAATAATATTTCTCATTTTTACTCAGGCCGCGGTTACTGAGAAAGATATGGTCGATTATCACAACCACACTTCACTTTGCGGACACGCATCGGGTGAGATTTATGAATATATTGAAAGTGCATTAAAAAAGGGAATTCTTGATATAGGGTTTTCCGATCATGCTGCCATGCCTGAGGATCTGCGTCAGGGGATTTCAATGGCTCCCGAGGAAACAGAGTTCTACATGAGCAGCATAATTGAGGCTGCAGATCTCTACAGCGGGAAAATAAATGTGCGCCTGGGATTTGAGGTGGATTTCCCACTGTTTGATACATTTGACAGACGCCTTTTTTCTGATGAAAGGATTGATTACATTATGGGTTCCTGCCATTTTCTTGACACCTGGGCCTTTGATCATCCTGAGTATGTAAAGGGTTTTGATGAGAGGGATATTGATTCTATCTATCTTGATTATTATTCAATAATTGAGGCTATGGCTGATACGGGTCTTTTTGATGTTATCGGGCATTTTGATCTTGTAAAGAAATTCGGGCACAGGCCACGCAGCAGTATGGAGAGTGTTGTGAGGAGAATTGCCTCCAGGCTTGCCGCGACAGACACGGCTGTTGAGATTAATACTGCAGGGCTGCGCAAGCCTGTTAAGGAAATTTATCCTTCAGCGGATATTGTTGAAATATTCTTTCAGGAGAATGTACCTGTAACTATGGGATCAGACTCCCACTCTCCGGAGGAGGTTGGTGCAGGGTATGCTGAAGCTTTTGAACTGCTGAAGAAAGCAGGTTATAGAAAAGTTTCAGGTTTTGAAAAAAGAAAAAGGTTTGATATAAATATTTTTTAGCTTTTTTCAGCTGAGTTTCTGTTTAGAAGCTTTATAAAGAGTCTTGCAAGGTTTTTCATGTGCTCGACACCCTCTTCCCTTGTCCTGCCCGGATATTTCCCGAAGGTAAAAACAATTCCATTTAATACAGAAAAAATCAGATGTGTTGCCATGCGGATATCCGGTACATCTGTTTCATTTTCGAGAATTTTGTCAAAAACCATGAATAGTTTCCGTGATATCTCTTTGAGCTGTTCGATCGATTCTTCAGTTTTAAATTTCCCATCCATTATGCAGTGCTGAACAATGCGCATATAATCGTAATTATCTATCATTTCTTCCATATATCGCACTGCTACCCGGTCAAGAGTATTGTCGCCGGATTCAAGCATGTTGGTCATTATTTCAAGGGCTTTTTCGAATCCTTTAAGGGATACTTCCACATATAGAGATTCTTTGTCCGGGAAATAGGTGTAAATTGAAGCAGGTGAGATCCCCACCTCCCGGGCAAGGTCGCGCATATTTACATCGTCAAAGGACTTTTTGGCAAAAACCTTTTCTGCAGCGCTGAGTATAAGATTTTTTCTGTGAGTTTTTTCCTGTTCTTTCAGGTCAGTGAATTTCAGCTGTTCTGTCATATTTTTCCCATGTATCATTTGTCTGATAATATAGATAATCCTGATCTCCATTAATGCAAGAGAAAAATTAATAATAATTTAAATATAATTTAAAAAAATAAATTATATTTGACTTTATAAACAAAAATAATTACAGTGAACACTGTTTAGTCTTAAGATTCAGGTTCGGAGGGAAGATTGTGAAATTACATATTTTCAAAGGATATATAACAAATCTATTTATTGCTGAATATGCTCATGGTCTTCTGCTTCTTGATGGAGGATCTCCGGCAGATCTTGAGGTTATTGAAGAATTCTGCAGGGAAAAGCTTAACCGCCCTGTTTCAGACATCAGGCTTGCTGTAGTTACTCATATGCACCCTGATCATTCAGGAGCAGCACCCCTGCTGAGGCAAAAATACGGTACAAAAATTGCCGCTTACAAAAACATAGATCAATGGTACTCAGGTATTACTGGATGGGCGCAGCATGTTCTGGACTGTTTAATGGCTCAGATTGTAGCAGTGCGGCAGGGTACCAGAATACACAGGGTTTTCAGTAAAAGGATAACAAATCCGGATATTCTTCTTGATGATGGTGATAATCTTCCCCTTTTTCCTGACTGGAATATATTATATACTCCAGGGCATACCACACACGATATTGCCTTATTTCATGCAGGGAAAAAAATACTATATTGCGGTGACAGTATAGTTGAGGTAAGAAACCGTTATTATCTTCCTCTCCCTGTTCTTTACAGAGAAAGTATGAAAAATTCATATGTAAGAATGGCCTCTCTGGGCGCAAAAACAGTTCTTCTTCCTCACGGGAATGTTATTGAAGATTGCCAGGGGGGTGAAATATTTGATAATATGATAAATTTACTGGATATTCCGCCTAATAAAATAAGGCGCAGGGTACACTGGTTTTCAGTATGGTCTCCTGTAATATGGAAGCCTGTTATAAGAAGGTTCTTTTTTCGCTGGTCTTCCCAGGGGGAGGGGTAAGACCGGAAAGGCCTTAAGCGGAGCAGACTTGGTTACGCCCTTCTTTTTTTGCCCTGTACATTGCCCTGTCGCCTTTTTCCATTAGTTTATCAAGGGAATCTTCTGAATTATCAGCTTCAGCTGCTCCAAGACTGATTGTGATTTTTTCATTTCTGCCAGGAATGGTCATTTTTTCCACTGCAGCACGCATTCTTTCTGCAGTTAATACTGCATTTTCAATTTTTGTCCTGGGTAGAATTACAGCAAATTCCTCGCCACCTGTGCGGCCGAAAACATCAATTTCCCGGATAAGTGATTTAATTGTTGATGCAAATTCAGTAAGTATAAGGTCACCCACATGGTGGCCGTAATTATCATTAAATGATTTAAAATGATCAATATCAATAATAATTATTGAAAGGGGTGATTTGAATCTTTTAAATGCTGCAAATTCACGTTCTCCAAGTTCATAAAAGCTGCGCCTGTTAAGAATCCCTGTCAGGTCATCGGTTGTTGCCATTTCAACAAGCCTGCCCTGGAAATAATTCACTGTAAAAATGTTTATCATTATAACAATTATTGTAATCAGGAAGCCTGCTGCAAGGTTTCCTGCAAAGTTTTTCCGTATTTCCTCTAATGCCCGGTTTTCAACCTGTTCAACAATGACAAACCAGTTGAATTCCGGAACATATCTGGATATAACAATAATGTGCTGCCCATTGTTGTCATATTCAGCAAGAACAGGCTTGCTTTTTGATCCAAGCAACTCCACAGCAATGTTTTGAAGCCCCTCTGTTTTAAATATATTCATTTTCTCTATTCTGGAGTATTCGGAATGTATCTGTACCAGTCCAACCTGATCAACAAGGTAAATATTTTTGTCATGCTGCTTCATATACTTTTTCAGCATGGTGCCGGCATCCTTCATGGCCAGTCCCACTCCGGTTACGCCCAGAAGCTCTCCTGAGGGGCCGGTTAGTCTGTGATTTATAAATATTGTGAGTTCATGGTTTGCAGCCTCGTCATTGTCAACATCAAGATCGTAGCCCAGATTTTTATTGATAAAGTTATAATACCATATGTCATGGGCATTTTTTCTGCTGATTTTTTTATGTATTCCGTTATAGTGGTAATAGTTCTTTGTTTTATCGGAAACCAGAAAGGCTGAAACAAAGCCGTATTTTTCTTTTATTGTATTAAGGTATCTTTTTATCTGAGCTATATCCCTTTCTCCGTGCAGAATCCAGTCTTTTACAAATGTGTCATTTGACATGAGTGACGAAATATGTATTGGAGTAGCCAGGTCTTTCTGTAATTCGGAATAAACATTGTTGCTTATGAGAGGGAGTGCGTCCTGTATGATATTATTCCTTATAGATTTTTTTGAAACAGTATAGTTTACTGTGCTTATAATGATAAAAACCGCAAGGAGCAGTGAGCTTAAAGAAATTATAAGTTTTGTTTTAATATCAAATGATTTCATCTCTGAATGTTTTCTCTCTATATAGTAGCAATTGCTTTAACTGATTTTTTATATTCTAAATAAATATTGAATTCTCATTCCGGCTATTACTTATTTATGTAAATTTACATAATGATCTGAATATTTCAAGGTAATATTATTGGAAGCATTTAAAAAATTGCTTAAAGTAGAAAAAAACTTATTTTATATTGACAATTTGATTTTAATTACTACTTTGTCTATTAAATTGGTAGTGATTAATCTGTTGAGAGGTTCCCATGAGTAAATTTGACTCACGTTTAAAGCCTGAAACATTAGCTTTGCATGGGGGACAGGAGCCTGATCCGGCTACAGGTTCAAGGGCTGTTCCTATTTATCAGACCACATCCTACCAGTTCAGGGATGCTGATCATGCTGCAGCCCTTTTTGGACTTTCCGAGTTCGGTAATATTTATACCAGACTTATGAACCCCACAACAGATGTGCTTGAAAAGAGGATTGCCGCTCTTGATGGAGGTGTGGGGGCTCTTGCTGTTGCAAGCGGACAGTCAGCAATTACCCTGGCAATCCTGAATATTGCAAAATCGGGGGATGAAATTGTATCTGCTGATAATTTATACGGCGGTACCTACACCCTTTTTAACTATACCCTGGCAAAAATGGGTATTAAAGTAAAATTTGTTAAATCCAATGACCTGGCAGCATTTGAAAATGCCATTACACCGTCCACTAAGGCAATCTATTCAGAGTCTCTTGGTAATCCTAAACTCGGTGTAACTGATATTGAAGCCCTGGCAAAACTGGCACACAGGCATGGTATTCCACTTATTATTGATAATACAGTTTCTCCATATACTTTGCGGCCATTTGATTTTGGCGCGGATATTATTGTTTACTCTGCCACAAAATTTCTGGGCGGGCACGGCACATCAATCGGCGGAATTATTGTTGATTCAGGGAAGTTTGACTGGAGCAGCGGGAAATTTCCACTTATATCCGAGCCTGATCCCGGTTATCACGGAATGGAATTTATCAAGGCTCTTGAGCCTATGGGTAATATTGCATATATCATAAAGGCCAGGGTTGTTCTGCTGAGGGATATGGGGCCTGCTATTTCACCCTTTAATTCCTTTCTTCTCCTGCAGGGTATTGAAACCCTTCATCTGCGCATGCCCAGGCATTCCGAAAATGCGCTTGCAGTTGCACAACATCTTGAAGCTCATAAGGCGGTTGAATGGGTGAATTATCCGGGACTGGATTCCCATCCGGACAAAGGACTGGCAGGTAAATATTTAAAGCATGGAGCAGGCGCGATTTTAGGTTTTGGAATAAAAGGGGGGATTGATGCGGGGAAAAGATTTATTAATTCCCTGGAGCTTGTTTCCCATCTGGCAAATGTGGGGGATGCCAAGTCTCTGGCG
>CAYYKZ010000146.1:0-6982 GCA_964468455.1 uncultured Leptospirales bacterium
TGAAAGAGTTGTAATTCTTTACACCTGAAAAGTTGTAACTTTATTGAACCGGTGGTAAAACTACAGCAGTTTCACCTTTTTATATTTTTTCAATCAAATAAATAAAATCTTTTTACCTAAATGTCAATCAAAATTAAAAAAATTTTACCTTTGCATTTTTTTATTTAATAAAATTTTAATATTGCAAAATGCTTAAATAATAAAATATTGCGGATCGGCTTAAAAAATTATTATTCTGCCGAATTCTTATTGATTGCAGATGATTTATTTTAATATAGTGTATATTATCCGCATAATCCTTATGAGTGAGTATTATGAGATTAAACAGAATTAACCCGTTAAATGTTCAGATGCCGGAAAAGCAAATTTTTTCCAGGCTCAGGTATAATATACATAAAACAGAGATAGACCAGGATTCTTTAATTAAAATTAAAGGGATTATGTCTAAGGGATTTCAGGTATGCCGTCCTCAGGGGGTGTGGGGGAGATGCGGTATTGATGATATTTCAGGTGAAAAAGTGGTTTTTGATTCAGGAGTTGAAATTAAAAGTGCTTCTATAGCAAAACTCCTTTTGTCTTGCCACTCTGCGGTTTTTATGGCTTCTACTGCCGGCCCTGCAATTGTTGAAATGGCTTCAGATGCAGTTTTGTCAGGTGACGGGGGCGCAGCTGTTATACTTGATGCTGTTGGAAGCGAAACGGCTGAAGCTGCGATAGAGTGGCTGAACTCATATGTGGGAAGTCTTGTAAGAAAAAACGGTGAAGTTTTAACATCCATGCGTTTTTCTCCCGGTTATGGGGATTTCAGTATTGAGTATCAGAAGATCTTTTATGAAATGCTTCAACTTGACGGAATGGGGGTTACTCT
Source organism: uncultured Leptospirales bacterium (assembly GCA_964468455.1). Classification (GTDB taxonomy): domain Bacteria; phylum Spirochaetota; class UBA4802; order UBA4802; family UBA5550; genus JBBAGC01. The sequence continues at coordinate 869 of CAYYKZ010000146.1, forward strand.
TACTGATAAATTTATTTTAGTCCCTGAAAAAACTGTGACAGCAGTTGCAGGTATTTCAGGATAAGACTTTTTGGTGTAATCTTTGGGGTTTTTCATTGAGTTAAGAGCTCCACAGTTTAGCAACGGCTGGGGGCTTAAAGGCTGTGTTATTGAACTTTTTATTTGTTAAAAGAGTTAAAAAAGTCCCCCCTCCGGGGCGCCCTGAGCAAAGCGAAGAAGTACTCCCGGGGTAGATTTAGGGGGCTTAACTTAATGACATTGTCCCCTTTTGGGAAAGAGAAGAAAAATCATGCAATTATAACAATTCAATATTATAAGGAATTTTAAATGAATAAAAAGGAATTTGCGGAAATCATTGATAAAGGACTGGTTGTGCTGGACGGTGCAACAGGTACCGAGCTTGTAAAAAGAGGCATGCCTAAGAGTGTCTGCCCTGAACTCTGGTGTATGGAGAATCCTGATGCTGTAAGGGATCTTCAGTCGAAATATTCGAAAGCAGGAAGCAATATTATATATGCACCTACATTTGGTGCAAACAGAGTCAAACTCGCGGAATTCGGCCTTGAAGACAGGCTGCATGAAATTAATACATCACTTGCAAAATTATCTATTGAAAGCAGTGCAGGTGCTTTTGTCTTTGGTGACCTGGCTCCAACAGGCCGTTTTGTTGAGCCTTTTGGGGATATGCCCTTTGAAGAGGCGGTTTCTGTTTATAGCGAACAGGCAGGGGCGCTGCTTGAAGCAGGAGTAAGCGGATTTGTTATTGAGACAATGCTCGATATTCAGGAGGCAAGAGCTGCATTGATTGCAGTTAAGGAGCTTTGTGATTTACCTGTAATGGTAAGCATGACCTATGAAAGCGACGGCAGAACTCTTAACGGCACAGACCCTGTTTCAGCCCTAATTACTCTGCAGTCCCTTGGAGCGGATGCAGTGGGGTGCAACTGTTCAACCGGGCCTGAAGATATGATTAAAATTATAAAAGAGATGAAAAAATACGCCACAGTCCCTTTGCTTGCTAAACCGAATGCAGGCATGCCAAAACTTAAAAATGGTGAAACAGTTTTCACCATGGGCGCGGATGAATTCGGAAATTTTGTTCCGGAGTTCATTGAAGCTGGTGTTAATATTATGGGCGGATGCTGCGGAACAACACCGGAGCATATTGGTGCTGTAACAGAAAAATCACGCGGCATTAAAACATTATCTCCCCTCCTGAATGGGATAAGTGCGGTTTCATCAGCCAGGGCTTCAGTTTTTCCTGGTGGGAGTACTCCCTTTACTGTAATTGGAGAGCGTATAAATCCCACAGGGAAAAAGGCGCTCCAGGCAGAGTTGAGGGAGGGGAAAACTGCAATGGTTCAGGATTTTGCCTTTGAACAGGAGGTTAAGGGAGCTACAATTCTTGATGTTAATATGGGGCTTTCCGGTATTGATGAAAAGGAGATGATGCTGAAGTCGGTAAAACTGCTTTCCAGAGTAAGCAGCCTTCCTTTATGTATAGATACAACAAATCCTGAAATTGTTGAAGCTGCCTTGAGAATTTATCCGGGCAGGGCAATAGTAAATTCTGTTTCAGGAGAAATGGATAGGCTTGAAAAAACTCTTCCATCTGCTGCAAAGTATGGGGCCATGATTATTCTTCTTCCCCTTGATGATGCCGGAATACCTGAAACACTTGATGAACGGAAGTATATAATAGAAGAAATAATAGCAAAAGGGGAGGAATATGGCTATGTTCCTGCAGATTATGTAGTTGATGGTCTTGTTATGACTGTAAGCTCTGACCCCTTTGCTGCGGAAAAAACCCTTGATATGGTGGAGTGGTGCTCCAGGGATTTAGGGGTAAATACAGTTTGCGGCCTTTCCAATGTTTCCTTTGGGCTTCCTGCAAGAGAATGGATCAATGCCTCTTTCCTTTCAATGGCAATAAGCAGAGGGCTTACCTGCGCTATTGCCAATCCGGGGTCAGAGCTTTTAATGAATACTATTTTTTCATGTAATGCACTTTCGGGGAAAGATAAAAATCTCAATAATTACGTTTCCCGCTTTTCAGATATAAAGGGGAGCAGTCCTGAAGCTAAAAAGGATTTAGCCCCGGGTGAACTTGTGTATGAATCTGTTCTTCGCGGGTGGGATGACAGGATTGAGGGATATGTTAAGTCTGCACTTGAGAGCGGAATGAAGCCGGGAAGTATTGTTGATGATTTTCTTGTGCCGGCCATAAACATGGTGGGGGACAGGTATGAAAAGAAGGAGTATTTTCTACCTCAGCTTATTATGAGCGCTGATACAATGCGTAAGGGGTTTAATATTCTTGAGCCTCTCCTGGTAAAGAAGGAGGGGAGTGAAAAAGCGGGGAAGATTGTAATAGCCACTGTTAAAGGTGATATTCACGATATAGGGAAAAATATTGTTGCACTGATGCTGCGTAATTACGGATTTGAAGTGGTTGACCTGGGGAAGGATGTGTCAGCTGAGGTTATCCTTGACAGTGCAGTAAAGGAAGATGCGCAGATTGTGGCCATGTCCGCGCTCATGACAACAACTATGACGGAAATGGATAATGTTATTAAGCTTTCAAAGGAAAGGGGAGAAGATTTTATTTTTATGGTTGGAGGAGCTGTTGTTGATCAGGAATACAGCGATGAAATTGGTGCCCATGGATATTCCCGTGACGCAATGGAAGCTGTTAAAGTTGCAAAGCAGCTTATTAAGGGGCGGATTAACCCTGAATAAGCTCCATAGCCTTGTGGAGGATGTTCTTTAAATCATCTGTTTCTGATGAATTTACAAGTGCTGATCCGGGTTTGAGGTTGATGATTTCATTGTCACTAAGCTTAATCCTGTAACGTGATATGTTTTTAACGAGAGATTCTTTTGTCTTTTCCGCTTCTTCCGGGGATACTCCAGGCATTATTGCAGCTATCATGTTCTGTATAAGGAAGATCCCGTATTTCCCTTCTACTGTTTCTTTTATTCCGGGATGAATAATTTTGAGCACAGTTTTTTTCTGCTCATCAGTAATATCCGTGTTCCGGAATATGTCTGTAATAATTAATGAGAAATGGAGGCCCGATTTTACTGCTCTGTTTATTTCTTCATTAAGTTTAATGTTAAAATATGCAGTGCTGTAGAGCCCGGTATTTTTATCAGTAATTACACTGTTTATAATAAGATATTCTTTTATTTCCCTTGCTGTTTCCTTTAGCTCATTCTGAATAAATTCCAGGTTTACTGTTCCTGTGCTTTCCTTGAGCTTTATTTTTATCATTCCGGTAAGGGAGTTGTCATCAAAAAGAGGTACAGTTATTATAGTCCCGTTTTCGGAAATATATGCGCCCGGTTTTGCTATCCCTGCAAGGTCTTTTAGTTCTATTCTATCCATTACTGCGGAATCTATTTTCAGGAAAGCCTTCCCTTTAAGTTCGTAGGTTTTGCTCATACTTTCCTTTGTTTTTTTGATATAAAGTGAAATATATTCAGGGGAAAGGGCGCTGTGGATTTTCCTGAATAGTTCAAATATCCGGGAATTCAATGCCTCAAGTGCAGTTTTATTTTCAGTGAAGGCCGCTCCCCTGGTTGCAGGTTTTTCATCAGCATCGAAAACTCTGGAAAGTTCCCCTTCGTCTATAGGCATCGGTTCCGGTTCTTCGGCAGGTGAGGGGATTCCCTGGTCATGGTCCAGGTTGTCATCGGCCCTCTCCTTTGAAGAGGAGAGGTTTATTATTTTTTCCTTTATTTCCCTGTTGTCTTCTATTATACCTTTTTTGAAAAGAAGCATAAAAAAAGCCGCTGTTGCAATTATGGAGAATATTATAATCAATAGTACCTCCAGGGTCAGCCGTACTATTGTTTTGCGGTCAGGCCTGTATATGCTTGCTATTAATGCTCTGTCTGTTTCAGTTCCCCCTGCTGCAATAAAAAATTCTTTTTCATGTCCGCCGGGAGTTTTATATATGATTGAGCCGGATTTGTTTCCTGTGATTTTTCCGGAGGTGATATCGCCTATTATGGAGTCGTAAACTGCTGCTGAAGTTATTATATTGTTATTTTTAACAATCGCACTGATTTCACCCGATTTTCCCAATAATGCAATTAGAGCAATCGACTTATCCATTTTAATAATATTTTCCAGTATGCGGGTTCTTTCTTCAGGAGTTGTTTCGCTGTTTTCATTAATGCTGGTGATAACAGGAGCGATTTCCTTTACTCTTGACTCTATTGTTGCAGCATATCCTTTTTTGAGACTCTGTGACTTGACTGTATAGTAGGCAGTTAGTGAGAGTGCTGTGATTAAAAGTCCGGTTATTGCTATTTTTATTCTATGTGTCATTAATTATTTCCGCAAGGTTTTTGATTATATTGTCGGAATATTTCCTGCCGGTTAATATTATTTTTTGATGATAGTATTCTTGCGCAGATTTAACTGCAGGATTAGTCTTTCATATTAGCAATAATTCTCCTGTAGGTGTAAAAAAATATTTTTTTGCAGGTAATAATTATTTTTTTGATTTTTTTTTATTATATTTAAATTAATGTATTTCATTATTCTTGACAAGTACTGTTGATATTCTGAAAATGTTTTTAGTATACTTCAAAATGGGGAAGAATTTGTTTTTTAAGAAAGCTTCTTTTGTAAGAAAACTTGTACTGCTTATACTGCTTTCGCTCTTCTGGGTATTTTTGAGCGGAATGTATGATCTATTCCATTTATCCCTTGGAATTATATCTCTTATACTTGTTATGCTGCTTAACAGCAGAATACTGGGGCTCCAGTTTTATTCATATGAAAGATCCAATTCATCTTTAAGGTTTTACCGTCTTTTACTTTTTATCCCCTGGCTTATATGGCAGATAATAGTGTCCAGTGTTCAGGTTGCTGTTATTATACTTTCACCTAAAATGCCGATTAATCCGTCAGTTGTGCGATTTAAAGTAAAGCTTCCAAGTATGACAGCCAAGGTTGTTCTTGGCAATTCGATAACCCTTACACCTGGAACATTGACACTCGATATTGACGGTGATGAATTTTTAGTTCATGCTCTTTCAGATAGTTCATTCGGTATAATTGAAAATGGAAAACTTTCAGATTCTGTGGGCGCTCTTTTTTCCTCAGAAGGGAAGGATACCCTTGAGTCGTTTCAGATAATAAGAACGGTGGATGATCTATAATGGAAATGCACGATTTTTTTATATATATCTCGGTTATTCTTACCATAATTATTTTTATTCCTTTATACAGGGTTGTAAAGGGCCCCACAGTTTTTGACAGAATGCTTGGAGCTTCAGCAATAGGTTCAAAGACCATGGTGTTAATATGTATAATAGGGGTAGTATATGGCAGATTTGACATGTTTATAGATATAACCCTTGCTTACGCGATATTGAACTTTATAGGATTTATAGCAGTGGCAAAATATATAAATTCACTGAGGAATGATTATGATGAATAGTATTTCTGAAATCATTTCTGTTGTAATGATATGTCTGGGCGCTTTTTTTCTTTTTGTGGGCGGTCTTGGGATTATAAGGCTTCCCGATTTTTACACAAGGAGTCATGCAATAAGCAAAAGCGATACCCTTGGCATAATGATGGTTCTTGCGGGACTTGCGGTTTATGAGGGTTTAACTTTAAACAGCATTAAGCTTATAATAGCGATTATTTTTGTTGCAGTAGCCAATCCTACAGGAACACACGCACTTGCAAGGGCGGGATTTAAATACGGCTTAAGGCCCTGGCCATGGCCATGGTTCAGGCGAAAAAAGCAGAAGGCAGAATAAGAGATGCACTGGGAACTTGAGATAACACTTTTTATATTTCTTATTATATCAGCCCTGGTTTCAATATCAGGTAAAAACCTGATTGTTGCCACAGTAAATCTTTCGGTGTTCAGTTTTTTATCGGCTTTAATATATGTGGCAATGGGCGCGATTGATGTGGGTTTTACAGAGGCAGTAGTTGGAGCCGGAGTTACAGGAGTTCTGTTTATAATAATAATTTTTAATACAACGCGTCGGAGTGAAGATTGAAAAGGCTAAGATTTTTACTGCTTATCCTTAAACCTGCTCCCCCAAGATCTGGTCTTGCTTGACAGAGGGTATCCGTCCTAC
>CAYYKZ010000147.1:0-6952 GCA_964468455.1 uncultured Leptospirales bacterium
ATGGTCAGGGAAATTTTTAAATAACATGCAGGAGCCTTAAATGGAAAGCATCCATAGCCAAGAAAATGATAATAACCGTAATCAGGATTTACTACACCGTTTTCATAATATTCAGTAAAGGATTCTTTTTTGTCGCAGTGATATGATATCCCAAATCCAAGGCGGATTATACTTTTATCTCTGAAAGTGTTTGATTTATGGTCCATACCAAAAATGAAATGTAAATAATGCTGATTTTTTTTAAAATTGTCAGTGTTTAATTCAACATACTTATAATCCAGCCCCAAAACCTTTTCATCACTTTCACTTTTACTCTCCCAGGATAAATTTGTTTTGTAGGTAGTCATATATTTTGATGACTTATGCAGATATTTGTTTATCAGGCCCTCGGCAACTGAGGCTATCCATGATATCTGCTCGCCACGGAGATTAAATGTAAATACATGGTTCAGATAATTCTCATCATTTGTAACGCCGCCATCAGATATGGATGTTTCATTCGATAAAAAACTGTATTTAACCGAATTACTGTCCTTTGTGCTGAATAACTCGTTGAATGTTGACTGATAATCATAGGATGTTATCGAAGAAAAGGCCGGGGCAGAAACAGCAAAAATGATTATGAATATATATATTATTTTTATTACGGAATTATTGTGAGACAAAAAACTGCAGATGCAATCAATAATTCCTTTTCCTGAAAATTTCATACGTTGACTCCTGTGGCGACATAACCGGTTTTATTGAAATGATAAATTTTCAATTATCTGCTACAGAGAAATAAGGGATTTGTCAACAGAGAATCCACTGTATTTGGAATAGCCTTACCGGCCCCCCGGTATTCGAAGTCATCCTGCACGCGCCCGGGGCTTTCAACCGGCCCGGAGGAGCCGTATCATTTATGCTGTACCTATTCTGTGCATTCATCAATACAGGCGCTTGTTAAACAAGGTCATGCCCTCCTGCATCCCAGAATTACAACTTCACAGCATTCATCACCATGATTAAGATTTTTAGTATGGTTAAAATCTATCTTTATGTCATCGCCAAACAATGCCTGTGCTATACCCCTGTAAGTTACCTCGGTTACAATTCCGCAGTCTGCAATTCCGGCTTTTGCGATTCCCTTCTGGGTTTCACAGTCTGTTACCTGAATAATTATTTCATTTCCGTTAACAGTTATTTTTCTTCCTTCGATTTTCAGGACACGGCTTAAAGCATTAATAGCATCAATAAAACTTTCGGGCCACAGGGGTTCTGAAATATAGTTCTTTTGAATTTTGCGGCCAAAGAGATATGAAAACTGTTTCCATGCTTCAACATCCATCTCCCAGGCTGTATCAATTCCGTATTTTTTTGCAAGCCCCAGGAACCATGCTCCATCCATGCGTACAAAAGAATACTGCAATAACTCAATAACCTGTTCATCAGTTAGATCCATTTTAAGAATTCCTCCTGTTTTCCGGTTAAAAACATATAACCGAATGTATAAATAAATCTCTAAATATTTAATGGAGTTATTTTAATAATGTCAAGCAGGAGTTTTTAACCGGGTACTGCCTTTTCCCGAATGCTCTGTTTTATGGCTTTGAGCGCAAAAACAATCCGGAAAATCTGATCCAATATTTCACCGGAATTCCTGTCTTTTAATTTGCACTATACCGTATGTCATGGGGTAAATTTTAATTTACAGCACCATTAACAGGACTTGAAGTCAGAAATTAACAATATTTTACTCTCTCCGGTGACATGACCGTCACAGTATACAACCCTGATGGTTCACAGACTTTTACCGCAGATGAAATCGCATCCCGGGACGACGACGAATGAAGCGAATAAGCTTTAACAGTACCGGAAAATAAATTTTTAATTAACTGTTGCAGAAAATAAGGATCTGTCAACAGGGAATTAAATTGCTGATGCCTGTGCTGTGGTTCACCGAAGCACAGGCACTTCGGTTAACCCAGTGCGGTATGGAAAACGTCCTGTTTGCCCGCCTGCCCTCTGTGTTGTTACTGCGTGGTTTTTGCTGCCATTATTACATTATTAACGGCAGTGATAAGTTGAGTGCTGGTATAGGGTTTCTGTATAAATGCCCTGGCCCCCAGTTCCATGGCTTCTTTTGCCCGCTCATCAAGACTGAAACCGGAGGACATGATAATGTTTGCCGCATTATTTATCTTTTTTATTTCTTTAAAAGTATCTATTCCTGAGAATCCCGGCATTGACGTATCAAGGAGCACTGCATCAATAGTCTCCTTTTTATTTTTATAAATTTCGATTCCTTCCAGCCCGCCTGCTGCTGAAAGAATATTGTATCCTGCTGAGCTTAATATATCACCGGCTATTGTCCTTACAAAATCTTCGTCATCGACAACCAGGATAGTTCCCCGGCCATCCAGACTTTCGTCTTCAGAAGGTTTCTCAGGGGAGACCGGGCCTTTTCTTTCAGGTAAATATATGGTGAAGGTTGTACCTTTATCTATTTCTGAGTATGCCATGATAAACCCGTTATGCTCCCTGATTATGCTGTAAGCCATTGACAGGCCGAGCCCGGTACCACCTGTTTTTGTTGTGAAGAATGGGTTAAAAATCCTGGACCGGGTGTCTTTATCCATGCCGCAACCAGTATCACTTATCTGTATGGTTACATATATGGTTCCTTTTACAGCATCATGATTTTCTTTGCAGAATTGTTCATCGGCAACCTGTTTTCCAACTTTAACTTCAAGTATGCCGCCTCTTGTACCGCCCGGCTTTTTCATAATGGTCATTGCATGTGAAGCGTTGACGAATATGTTCAGAAGCACCTGTTCTATACTGCTCCGGTCAGCTGTTACAGTCGCAGGTGTATCAAGGTACTCTATCTTAATTTCAACAGATTTCGGGAAGCTGTTCCTGCAGATGTCCTCAACATTTTTAATTGAAGTGTTCAGGTCAACAGATGTGAAATCAAATTCATTTTTCCGTGAAAGGGTCAGCAGCCTTCTGACTGTGGCAGCTGCTTTTATGCTTGCTTCTTTTATTACTATTATGTATTTACTAATAATCTCTTTATTGACTGTTTCTTTTTTTAGCTGGTTCTCAAGGAGGCTGCTGCTGCCAAGTATTCCTGTTAGAATATTGTTGAAGTCATGGGCGAGTCCGCTGGACAGAGAGCCGACAGCCTCCATCTTCTGGGACTGTGTCAGCTGCTGTACCATTTTTTCCTTTTCCATTTCAGCGTTCTTGCGTTCACTTATGTCGCGCATAACAATCATGTGTTTGTCTTTTCCGTGAATATTCACCCTGCTTATGTTCAACTCTGCCCAGAATTTTTTCCCATCCATTTTCCGGTAAAGCCATTCCATTTGCAGAGGACTTTCTGCGGGTGTTTCTGCCAGTCTGGAGAAAAGGATCTCACTGTTGAATCCTTCTTCTGTGACACTGAAGAAGTCATTCGTTTTTCCAAGGATTTCATCAATATAAGCATTAAAGAGTGAAAGCATGGAACTGTTTGCATCTGTTATGATGTGCGTGTTTATATCGAGCAGATATATGGCTTCATGGGCCCCGTTAAAAATTGTTCTGTATGTTTTTTCGCCTATTTCAAGATTGGCTTTTATAACGTTAATCCTGTCTGCCAGGGTGATGCCCAGGGCAATTATAAAAATAGAGGCGCCTATTTTAGGCATCCAGTTGAGTACAATTACATTGCTGAGCAGGGGGAAAAAATCAATGAAAACATTTTGAGTCGCCAGGGATGCAAGTATAAGGCTTGTACTTCGCACAAGGTAGGCTGCGAGGATAATCCTTGCAGCCCTGCTTTTTTTTATGCTGAGATAAACTAATATTCCCAGATTTACCAGGGTCGTGTATTCCACTACTACATAGAAATATTTCATCAAAGACTTGTCGCTGAAGAATGATAATACGAAGAGTACGAAATAGAGAATTATGTATGAATAAAACAGAAAATGGATCTTTCTGAATTTTTTACATGTCTCCAGTATTTCCTGGAAAAACAGGCCCATAGCCATGCCCACAACAGTACAGGATGTGACGAAGAGTTTATCTGCTATTGCGGGATTTTCCGGAAAGAGGAAAAGGGTTGCGAATCCGTCCTGAGCAGTTTCAAGAACAATATAAAACAGCAGGACAGTTATGAAGTAAAAATATGACCGTTCCCTGATAGAGAAAAAAATAAAGAGATTGTACAGCAGTATTGCGATCATTATGCCATAGTATGTCCAGTAAGCGGGCAGACGGATGTATTCCCTGTTAACGAGTCCCGGCACAGTCAGGATCTGGGGGGTGCAGGCAAGAAGATATTTTGACCGGGTTTCAAGGTAGATCGTTTTTGGTCCTGGAGACCATGGTATTTTAAAATATGCCTCCTTGACGCGAAGTTCACGTCTGCTCACAGGGATAAGGTCACCGCCCTCCTTCAGCGTGTAGCCGTCTTTGTCCGGGAGATAAAGGTTAATGGTATCAACCATTACGGTGTTAAGGGAGAGGTAAATATCTTTGCCTGTTTTGTTCTCAAGTGTAAACCTGAGCCAGCAGGTTGCATCTGAAAAACCGAAATTCAGGTGATGCAGCTTTGATTTTTTCCAGCCTGATTGTACATGCAGGATATCATTGAACCTGAGGTTTTTATCATCTTCGAGGTATTCAACAGTATCGCCGATAAGAATGGAATCATCCTGGCTGCCCGGGACCACGTTCGCTGAAACATATATTTTCGCGGTAAGGACCAATATAAGAATAATAACGGGTCTCATTATTTTCATTAAAATAACCTGTTCCATTATACTGATTAATCAGTATAATGCATTATCCGGAACAATTCAATATTTTATATTTGATTATTCCAAAATTATATTTACAGAACCATTCCCGGGAATTAATCTCAAGGCCGGCTTTTATCTTTAAATTATTTCGCTCACATACTGCACTGTGAAATACCTGCCCTTCTTTTATGCGTACATTCCTGCGGCATCGTACTGGTATGTTTTTATTCCGGGCGTCGCTCTTCGCAATGATACACAGGTCGGCCGACTGCCGCGGCATCCTGATACTCAATGAGCGCAGTGTATTGAGGCGTGCATTGCCCAGTGCCTGTACTGTGGTTCGACCGGTCAGCAGAATGCATATATATTCTTGACTTTAAGCCCGGATAATAGTTTTATTAATGTAAATTTACAGAAGGATCATAACAGGCCAATGCAGATTGATGCCACAAAACAGGTCAGGGAGAAAATGGGAAAAGCATTGCTGGATATGCTTCTTCCTATTGTATCGGTCCTGCTTATCTTTCTGTTTATTGACCGTCTTTTTCCTGAACCACAATGGAAACCTCTAATCGTAATAGGGCTCTGTGGTGTGGCTGTCATAGTCGGATGGATTCTATGGGCAAAAAAATTTTACTTTAAAAGCAGTATATTTGTAAGTATATTAACTCTTATCCCCATATTATGGGGTGTATGGGTTAATGGAGGGGTGAGGTCCCCTGCGTATATTGCCCTGATTATACCACTGACCTATTTTGCCCTGCTTACCAATTCAAGAATAACCTATTTAATCCTGGCAGGTTCAATAATGCTGGGTCTTGTTACGGTACTGCATCCTTTTCTGGGTATTCCGGAATCATCAACGGTCCACACAACTTTAACTCTCTGGATAAATTATTCGGTGACCGGGATCATTGTTATCAGCGCAGTAATTATCGGCTCGCGGATGATACACGAGGCCCTCAAAAATTCGGAAGAACAGAGGATTTTTCTGGATACGGTTTTTTCATCTATTGAGGACGCGATTATCATTTACGATAACTCGTGGCATTTTATTAAAATTAACCCTTCTGCTGAAAATCTTCTAAAAGTATTTTCAGTCGATGAGGAGTTGTTCTTTAATCGGGTTGTATTAAAAGAAGATAAAACAGAAATCTCTTTTAAAGAATTTTTACTGTCAATTCCCGGAAATTTTAAAAATGAAAAAATAGTCATAAACCACAATGAGAAAAAAGTCTGGTTTTCAATCACAAGATCGGAATTCAGTTTAACCGGCAGTAATTATGTACTGCTAATTCGTGATATTTCTACCGAGATTGAACAGGAATACAATCTTATCCAGGCGCAGAAAATGGACGCCATAGGACAGTTAGTCAGCGGAATTGCCCACGATTTCAACAACATGATCGGGGGCATTCAGGGCGCTGCTGATGTTCTGCGCTTAAAAGCGATTGATGAAAATAAAGAAATGCTCGATCTTATTATTAACGCCACACGGAAAGCCTCTAACCTGACAAAGGAGCTTCTTGTCTTTTCCAGAAAGACCTCTCACGCTTCAACAGTGGTTGATGTGCACTCAATTATAAAAGAGACCATCCGTATTTTACAGCGGACCATTGATAAGCGGATTGTTATCAAAACAGACCTGAAAGCGCGGAACGCATCTGTTCCCGGAGACGAAACACTGATTCAAAACGCTTTGATGAACATGGGGATCAATGCCTCCCATGCCATGCCCGACGGCGGCACTCTTACTGTAAAAACATCAGAGAAAGTGCTGGATGATCATTACTGCAGCAGCTCGGAGTTCGACATAGTTCCCGGAGAGTTTCTTTCAATTGAAGTTACTGATACCGGATGCGGCATGAGCCATGAAGTGCAGAGACGTATTTTCGAGCCCTTCTTTACAACCAAAGAGGCGGGTAAAGGCACGGGTCTTGGCATGTCGGCAGTATACAGCATGGTGCTCAGACTTAAAGGGACCATAACAGTTTTCAGTGAAGAGGGGGCCGGAACATCCTTCAATATTCTTCTTCCACTTGTAAAGGAAACCGCCCAAACGCGGAAACCGGAAAACCGAAAATCTGTTACACCTGGCTGCGGGAAGATTCTGGTTGTCGATGATGAGGAGTTTATAAGGCTTACGGCAACTGAACTTCTGAAAGACCTGGGTTACACAA
>CAYYKZ010000148.1:0-6949 GCA_964468455.1 uncultured Leptospirales bacterium
GCAATAATAAATATATAGAGGTTCTGGGGGTCATCAATTAAGTTGTTTAATGCAAATTCAACCTCAAGAATCTCCTCTTTTTCTCCAGGCACTGCCCAGTTAAAACTCAGGTTTGTCATTGAGAACCGGTCTGTATTAATTGAGAGTACAGGCAATTTCCTGGGATCATTTTTTATGTTTTCCTGATCCTGTGCGGAAAGTATAACCGGTAATAAGATAAGAAGAAATATCAGAATTCGCTTCATTTTCATTTCCTTTTAACTGGAAGTATTTTCTTTATTTTCGTCATAAAAGACTTTTTTTTAAAGAATTATTCTTTCTATGCCCTCTTTTTTAATAACATCAGCAAGGAATTCTCTTTTCCAGTTTTTACCCAGAAAGGATTCCGCAAGAAATACAACCATTGACTTTCCTGAAACTGAAATGCGGTCATTAATTCTTGAAAGACCCTGCACACAGCTGGGGCAGGTTGTAAGTACTGTAACATTCTCTTTTTTCCGGAAATGAGAAGCTATATTGGATGATTTCCGGCTTCTTAGCGAATTTGATATATCCGGTGTAGAAAGGGACATGGTTCCCCCTTCTCCGCAGCAGTTAGGTATGGATTGAGGGCGGCATCCTAATAATGCTTCAAATGTTTTGTTTACTCCAAGCCCTTTAAGGGGTGAATGGCAGGGGTCATGGTAGTAAATTTTTTCCATATTTTCTTTACTGTAAAGATTATGCCTGGCTATAAATTCATTGGCATCAATTATATGGGAGTCGTGGAACATGTTTTCGATTTTATATTTATCAAGCATCTCGTAGCATGTGCCGCAGGTTACAATTACATCTTTGATATCCATGTAGCTTATAATGTCGGAAATTCTGTGAAAAAGCACCCTGTTTTCATAGCTTTTTGTTTCTGCTTCATTCTGTCTTCCATTTGCAAGAAGAGGGTAGCCGCAGCAGAGATATTCAGGAGGAATAACCACCCTCACACCCGCATTGTACATTAAAGCAATTGTTGCTATGCTGATATCGGGAAACATTCTTTCAGAGCCGCAGCCTGGGAAATATACTACACTCTTTATAATCTCCTTTTCAGGATTATGAAAAGCGAAGAAGGTATTGCTCCCTTTAAGGCCAAGGTGTTCGCGCAGTGTTACCTGCCCGGACCTGGGGAGTCTTGACTGGAGCATGGCATTTATTTTCGGCACAATTTTTGAAGAAATTCTGCTGAATGGCCTGTTTAGAACATAGCCTAAACGCTGCATGGAATATCCCCAGTTAAGGAGAAGTATCCGGAAAATTTTGTTGAAGTAATATCCCCGTCTTTTCAGATAAAAAAGTACAAATGCTGTGACAAATTTGGTTTCAGAACGTTTTCTTTCCTTAAGCAGGTTTCTGATAGCCAGCGAAACCTGGGCAAAGTCTATATCTACGGGACATGGAGTATAGCAGTTATGACACATTGTGCAATGATCGGAAATATCTCTCAGCATTCTGAAATTTCTGAAACTGAGATTGTGGGTTGTCTGTGCCTCATAAAGTACAGCTTCAGTGATAAGTGTTACGCCAAGAATTTTATTTCTGGGGCTGTAAAACATTGATTCGCAGGGGTAGTGGGTGTTGCATACCTCCTTGCATTTCCCGCATCTTACACAGGCTGATATGGATTTTGTTAAATCCTTCATGTCTGCAACTTCAAGAATAAAGGCTTCAAGTTCCAGCAGGTTCAGTGAAGGTGTGTAAACCGAGCTGTGGGGGAAATCGTGCCTCAGCTTGCCGGGGTTGAATATATCCTCAGGATCAGCTTCTTTTTTGTATGCGGCAAAATCATCGAGGACTTCCCGGTCAATATATTTGAGTTTTGTAAGGCCTATGCCGTGTTCGCCGGAAATTACTCCATTAAAGGTTCTTGTTGTCTGCTCCATTATTATTCCGGCAATTTCATCTGCCTCCTGCATCATCTTATAGTCATTTGAATGAACAGGAATATTCACATGGATGTTCCCGTCTCCGGCATGCATGTGTGTTGCAATAATAAGTTTGCGGTTAAGTCTTGTTTCGACTAATTCATCAAACTGTTCTATTATTTCGCTGTATCCGTGAAATACCTTGCGGAACCTGTCTACAATTTCATCATTAACGCTGTAGTAAATGTCACCGTCCCGGAGCATTTCAAATAGTTTTTTATCCGATGACGGGTGCTGGCGTAATGAGGGGATATCTGCAGCATTTTTGTCCAGGTCTTTAATAAAATCTTTGTATCTTTCCTGAACCTGAGCTAGTGAGTCAACATAGGAGGCAAGCTTTGTTTCGTAAAACTGATCATCGCTGTCTGTTATTTTACCGGAGTATTCGATGATATCATTTATAAGCGAGATGTTGTTTTCAAGCTCCTTCTGGAGATTAAGCCTGTCAATGTAATCTGCAAAATGGGGCAGTGATTCAACAGGTATTACAATGTCTTCATTAAGTTTGAAGGCATTAGTGTGCCGTGATATTGCACCAAGGTTTTTTCTGTCTTTCCAGAAAAGCTC
The DNA here is from genome assembly GCA_964468455.1 of uncultured Leptospirales bacterium. Lineage (GTDB taxonomy): Bacteria > Spirochaetota > UBA4802 > UBA4802 > UBA5550 > JBBAGC01. Next base: position 2,526 of record CAYYKZ010000148.1, read on the forward strand.
CCTCTTTTCCTCTGTTTCTGCTATGAATCCTTCGGTATTATAGGATTTAACAAGCTCAAGTATTGCCGAAGATGATGCCTGCAGCTCCTGGAGATCATCACTTTCTACATCAATAAGAAGAACCGCCTTGGGAATTTCAATTCTGTCAGATTTATTCCGGTAATTGATTGCTTTAACGTATTTGTCATCAAAATGCTCAAGGGCTGTGAGATATGCTTTACTGTTTAAAGCGAACTGATCTTTTATTTCAACAATGGCCTTGGAAGCATTTACAAGATTTTTCCCGAAAAATTCAAGGCATATTGTTCTTTTATGGGTAAAGGGTTTGTAGAGTACAAATTTCGCGGAAATTATAATTCCGTCTCCACCTTCCTTCTGGATTCCGGGAACACCGCTAAGCGCTTTGTTGGTTATGTCTTTGCCCACACCTTTTTTTCTGATGTCAAGTCCGCTGAGTGTTATTGATTTTATGAACTTTTCACCTTTACGTTTTGTTATAAGAAAAATATCAAATATTACCTCATCTTCAGGTTCTATTTTCCGGTGCGGGTGGTCTTTTCTTCTTATTTCGTAGACATTCCCTTCGTGATTAATTATGCGGAAGGAGAGGATATTGTCTATGGCAGTTCCCCACATTACACATTTTTTCCCGCCGGCATTTTCTGCAATATTTCCGCCAATGGTTGAAGCCCATCCTGAAGTGGGGTCTGTTGCAAATATATAGCCTCTCTGGCGGCAGTATTCAGTTACAACATCTGTGATAACACCTGCTTCAGTTTCAATGTAGGGGACACTGATTCCGTTTATCTGCTCAAATTTAACTTCTTCGATTGTACGGAGTTTTTCAGTATTAATTATCATGGTTCGGGGCATAACAGGTATTACTCCCCCTGTGAGGCCGGTGCCTCCTCCTCTGGGGATAATTTTAAGTCCCAGTGTTTTTGCAGCTTTTATCAGCTTAAGAATTTCCGCAGGTTTGTCCGGATAAACTACAACCTCCGGATATTCAACGCGCCAGTCTGTGGCATCTGTAACGTGCGAAACTTTTTCAAATGCTGAGAAATAAATATTATTCTTTGAAGTAACACTGCTCAGTGTGCGGAGTATTTTTGCCCTGCGCTTTTTTTCAGTTTTAAATTTTTCAAAGAATTCATTATCAATTATGCGGAATTTTTTTATGAACTCTATTATTTTTTCATTTGATGTTTTATTTTCAATTGAATCAAAACGGATCTGGTGAAGTTTCTGCAGTCTCTTCTGCTTTTTGCGGTCATCAAGGAAGTCATTTAAAATATAGGGATTACGGTCAATAATGAATATATCGCCGATTATTTCAAAGATAAGGCGCGCTGTCCGGCCTGTAATTCTTTTTGTGCGGAGGCCGTCCAGCAGCTCCCATGTTTCATTATCAAAGTATTTAAGTATTATTTCTTTATCTGAAAAAGATGTATAGTTGTAGGGTATTTCCCTGTATTCAAAATTTTTTTTCATATTTATATTTATGCCTTAACCAATCTGATTTATGGGGATAATAATATAATTATAATTATCAGAATCCCAGCTCATCGCTTATCTCCTGCAGAGCTGAAAGTGAAATTTCAGCAAATTCGTTCAGTGGTATTCCTATTTTTTCACACTCAAGAATATTCTCCCTTTTTACTGATGCTGCAAAGGCTTTTTCTTTCATTCTTTTTGTTATAGATTTTGGTTTTACACTGGCAAGCTTTTTATCCGGATAAACAAGAGCTGTTGCAAAGATAAGCCCTGTTATAGTTTCGCCTGCAGCAAGGGCGTGCTGAAATTTTTCATTTCTTTCTTTTCCGGATGCATCCTCATTATGCATCATTATCGCATCTGTTATATCGGAGGGAATCCCCTTATCTTCAAGTATTTCAACAGCTTTAATACCATGGAGCTTCATGTCACCATCTGTTATTTCAACATCTATGTCGTGGAGGAGTCCGGCAGTTCCCCATTTTTCAGGATCTTCGCCCAGGTGTAAAGCAATAGCCTTCATTACAGCTTCAGATGCCAGGCTATGGGCAATCATCCGGTCGTTTTTTACATATTTTTTCAGCAGTTCCAGCGATTCTTGTCTTGTGATTGACATGCTTATATCCCCCTTTCCACGCTATTTATACGAATATAATCAGGATCAGCTTAAAAAAATGAGCATTATTGATCAAGTGAATAAAGAGTTGAGAGAGAGATTTTTTCTGAAACAGAAAAGTATTCCCCCTGAAGGGGGAATCGCTGAAGAGTTAATTTTGAATCAGAAATTATGCGGAAGTCCCTACTCCTGCAATAATCATGGCTAGGTGAAAACCGGCGCCTAATATGACAAAAATATGAAATATTTCATGAAACCCCATGTATGGAGGTAAGGGATTCGGTTTTTTAAGCGCATAAATAACAGCCCCGATTGTGTATGAAATTCCTCCTGAAATGAGGAGTATTATTATGCTTAAAGGCATAGCTTCAATAAGGGACTTGAATGGTATAATGACAACCCAGCCCATTAATAGATATATGGCTGTGCTTAATACCCGGGGAGCGTTTGACAGAAAGCTTAAGAATATTCCTGCCAGTACAAGGGACCATTGGGCAATGAGAATTCCTTTCATCATCCATCCGTCAAGATAGAGAAAACACATGGGTGTGTAGGTTCCTGCAATAAGGATGTAGATTGCAGAATGATCAAGACGGCGCCATAGGGATTTTTCATTGGGGTAGCGTTTTTTTGAATGATAAAGATAGCTTGCAGTAAAAAGTGTTATTGCTGAGAGGCCGTAAACCAGGGAAACAATCATAAGTGATAAATTATTTCCCGCTATTATTAATAGAATAATAGTTCCTGCCGCCATTACAGGGATAAGCGCTCCATGTGTGTAGGCTGAAACTTTCTCCTCTTTTAGTAAAACCATGATTTTCTCCATTTTGGGTAATTACAGTAATTGAGTAAAAAGGATTAATCTGCGAATCCTTTTAATAACCAATAAAACATGGCGACTTCATTTATGGTTGCAAAAAAAATGCAACTATGCTTCGATTATTCTGTTTATAGTATAGAAGCACGGAGTTATCTTTTGAAATATTGGAGTAAATTATGTCTACACCTTCAGTTGCTGCTCAGATAATTGTAAGTATAATTCCTATTGTTGGTATTGTAATGGGGTGTACTGTAATATTTTTTTATCTCTTATGGAACTATAAACTGAAAGTCCATTTAATACAGAAGGGGCATTACACAAAGACCGAATTTGATATTGTATTATTCAGTCTTCTGGCAGGACTTATTCTTTTTACACTGGGCCTGGCTCTTGTTGTTTTTTTTATAATTAAAGACGGATTCAGTTATGGTGTTTTAAGCGGGTTAATTCCATGTGCAATCGGTACAGGATTAATTATTTTTTCCAGAATAAGTTATAAGTTAAAATCTTAAGATGCAGAATGATCAGGCTCCTGATGAATTGATAATCAGGCAGGTACAGAACGGCTCAACTGAACTTTTTCGTATCATTGTGGAAAGATATGAAAATAAAATATTCAGTATGGGTATGAGATTTTTCTATAATCATGAAGATTCACTCGATTTTACCCAGGAGGTTTTTCTTAAAGCCTATGACAGGGTTCACCAGTACAGGGAAATAGCACCTTTTAAATTCTGGCTTGTTAAACTGGCTTATAATCTGGGAATCAATATGAAAAAAAAGAGGGGATCTGATCATGATTTTGATGAGTCTCTTCTTGAGGGGAGAGATCCTGCTCCTGATAAAAGCCATATTGATAATGAAATAAAAGGTGTAATTCTCAGGGAAATAGGAAAACTCCCTGAAAGGTACAGGGTTTGTCTTGATTTTTATTTTTTTTTCGGACTTAAATATAGTGAAATAAGTGAAATTACAGGTTATCCTGTAAATACTGTAAAGTCGGATGTGCTCAGGGCTAAGAATATTTTAAGGCAGAGTCTTAAGGGCACAATAGCGGAGAAATATGATGAAATGTGAACAATTTATGAAAAAATTTATGGAAAGGGATGATCATTCATCTATGGGATTGAGGATGAAGCTTCATATTCTTAAGTGTTCCAGCTGTCGCCATGAAGTTAATCTTCTAAATGCGGCAATGTCAGAGTTGAGGAATTCTTCATCATACTTTCTTAATTCATCAGTGGCAGGGAGTGTAATGGCTTCTATTGGACATAAGGAGAGCTTCAGGGACAGCCGGGTTACCGGTATGAAGTGGATATTAATCGGATCTGTAATGTTTTTCAGTATTTTTCTATTAAATTTCAGTGATTCCTTTATATGGCTTAAAGCGGAATTTGGTGCTGATTTAACAGTACCCATAAGTATTGTTCTGGGATCAATTTTTTCTCTTTATGCTCTTATTGTAACAGGGATAAATTATCAGTCTATGAAGTC
>CAYYKZ010000149.1:0-6922 GCA_964468455.1 uncultured Leptospirales bacterium
CTTAACAAGATGTTTAAAAACTACTTTTCACCATCATCGTGGCGAAGAAAAACCGCCTGCAAGTTGAAAGCAGTCAATTATAACCGGAATACCTTCAGGATGTTACTTATACCATGCAAGGATGGCAGCATGGTACATCGGCACCATTCAGGGAATGACTGTACTGCTGATATGGATTTTCAATTGATGAATCCAGCGTCATCATTCTATAAAATCATGTATTCCGGTAACTGGGTTGGGTATATCTCTTTACTTAAAGTGAATACGCCGAATGGTGTTAAAGCTGCCCTTGTAGATGTTATTAATATAAACAGGGTATTGATTGATTCCGGACTGAATATTGAATCGTTTTTTGAGAAATTCGTTGATGCATTAACAGAGAACTTTTATGAAAATGGATTAAAATACCTGCTTATAACATCAACAGGCTATTTTCTTTCAAACAGCGATACAAGCTCAATATATTATAGATATGGTAATTATCCTGAAATCAGGGGTCCGTTGAGCCTGTTTCGCGGGGAAGGGGAGGAATATGGTCTGGATAATTGTTCCTGCTTCCAGTCACTTGAATCTGAAAAATACATCATAGTACGTGATTTTGAACATCACGGGCAGGGGGTGTTGGAGGGGTGTGAGTGAATGCTTTCATCATGATATAAAAATATATCCTATACATTAGCACGGTCATAGGTATAGCAATTTATTATTAGTTTATTTATACAAGAATGAAAGTTTATTTAATCCAGATTCTTCGATAAAAACCTTTATATTTCTACTTGTTGGATGTACTGTGTCAGAAATTTTAGTCTTTTCATCAATTTCTTGTGTTGCCTGACGTGCGTGAGTACCCCAAATAAACCATTTAACTGAGGGATTATTTTTAATCATAAATTTGATTAATGCCTGTGAAAATTTCTTCCATTCGTTATGATGTGAATTTGGTTGATTTATTTCGCAGGTTAAACTCAGGTTAAGTAAGAAAACACCATTGTTTTCCAATAAATCAAAAAGATCGTTAGGTTTTGGAATATCTTCGCAGTTACCTCTTATTGTTTTTATAGTTACGTTAACATCTTTTTTTTTCGATGGATGATGGTAGTAAATGCTTTTTATTATACTTTGAAGAGCTCCTTTTGTTTCAGGATCAGACCATTCGGTAACATTATTTACTTCGAAAGCTCTTCCTGTAGCTTTACCCTTCTTGTAATAAGGATCTTGGCCAAGTATTATATATTTTATTTCATTTAGAGGTTTAAAAAAAACTCTGAAAATTTTTGAAGCTTCTGGAGTGAATGTATCTATTTCGCCTATATTTTTTTCAGTTGCCTCCAGATTCCTCTTTTGGCTCTCAAAGAATGTTTTCCATGAATTATGAAATTGAATTTCTTGATCTTTAAATTTCATAAAATCTCCTTGTTGCTAAATATAATTACGCACGCAAGTAAGAAACTAAGAATATAAATGTACTACTAGTTGAAAAATAATACTAAGTAAGCTGGTGCTTTTTTAATGAATCCCCATAACCCCAGACCTGCCCGTGTTTAGGATTACCTTTTTTAGATAATTTATCAACATAGTACAAATCATTTTTATTATCTTTGATAATTTGCAAAACCGTGTTTTTCAATTCTTCGTATTCAGCTGCTAAGCCTTTAGGATGGTCACCCCAGGCTGCTATCACAGTTTTATGATTGGATGTAAACTCCCGTATTGTTTTTAAGTTTTCTCTGTCAATTATCCCGGATCCGTTTACAACAAGCTTTTCGGAATAAGTTTCATAAAATGGTATAAGGTTAAGTATTATGACAGTTCCAATATCTTTTAACTGTTTATATTTTGACCTGTTGTTATAAATATACTTAGTAACTGTTGAAACCGTCTTGTCGGAGATATCCTTTGTTGCCCTGCTGGGATTTTTTAGAATGACAATGATGCTTTCACTTTTCGTTTCATCAATTGTAAGAGTAAGCCATAATCTTTTATTCTGTTCAATGATACGCCTGTCAGCTGTTGTTGTTACAAATTCGGGATGCTTATAAACCGGCTTTTTCATATTACCCTCGTGTAATTAATATTGTAATATATTGTCTGGTTGAATCTTACCTCTGTGTTCTATGTGTCTCAGAAGCTATCAAAAAAATAATAATGTCAACACAATCAGTACACCTTCCAGGTCATGCAGTTGAGTACACCGCCGTAATGCGGGAGTGTTGATACTGGAACAGGCACAATGGAACATTTTGTATATTTACTGATTACGCTGCAAGCCTCTGAATCTGAGGGTATGTTGTAAACCGGGATGAATATAGTATTCCCTGCCCATAAAAAATTTATATGATTTCCGAAAGCGCTGTACATACCGTCTGTTTTAGCATCGCATAGTATGGCATTGGGTACATCGACAAAATTTATTCTTATATCTGCCTGTTTCTGTATTGTTTTCTTTATTGAATCAATATACCTGCACTCAGCAGACATGTATGACGGGTGCTGCGCAACAACTACTGTATCATGTGAAATAAATCTTACTGTTCCATCGACGTGTCCTGTGAGGTCTCCCGGTTCTTGATTTATAATAATCAGGTTGTTTATACTCAGGACAGAACTGAATATTTTCCTGATCTCTTTGACAGTTAATTCCGAATTGTCTGTTATTATCCTTTTCGTGATTATGCCTGTGCTCAGGCCGTTATGTGTAAAGTTTCCAATATCCCACACAAGGGGGAGGGGAACCAGTTCCCTGTTGAAAATGCGGGCGAGTTCACAGCCGGCCCTGTGCTGAATACGGGCCTCTTTTTTTGTAAGATAAGAGGGACAGTAAAGCGGTTTTATGTACACAGTCTCCTGTAAACAGGACCGTGCCGGAATCGGCGCAAAATCCTTAATCCAGATATCTGTTATTCCGGGAATTGTATGATACTGAATATCCAGTGGATCATTGAAAGCGGAAATACAAACTCTGGCACGTTCAGCCACGATAATATCAATTCCAGGGAGATTACCTGTTTTCTTTAATGGTATAAGGTGATTCATTATTACATTAAAATCTTCGATAACATGCTTCATTCTGAATTGACTTTCTGTTTTATTGTCAGGATTAATATTGTATTTTGGAATATTGCCGGGGTAAACTAGTACCAGTGATTGAGGTTTTTCCCATTCGACAATGAGTTTATAGGAATTTCTATGTTTTTTTGTCACTAAATAATCCTTACCCTTTTTTATACGCTATAGATTAAAAGTAGCACAATACTTTAATGAAAGGTATGAACTGACTTCCTGTGCATAATCATGAGATACATGTATTATTTGTTCATGAAATTTGAAGAACACTGCGCTGAATCTGTAATACTTTTTGGTGAACCCTTTGAATATGTTCACCGCTGGCTTGATGAGTTCGCGGGGAAGAAGCCTTATGGCATGAAGCACAGGCGGAAACGTCACCACCTTGCAGGCATCAGGGATGTTGAGAGGGTGTGGGGGTCTGCTGCGGCGGCCGCAGCCAGGCAGCATATTATCTCTGATCTTATCATGGAAGGGTGGCATGAGGGTGAGCACTTTCCGGAAGATGAAAATGATTATGTGAGGATGGGATTATTTTAAAATGAAAATTTCAGAGTACACCAATCTTAATGAGTTCCTGACTGTTTTTTTTAACTTTTTAAAAGAAAACGGTATACACTCGTCTATGAAACCTGTTGAAAATTACACCATGCTTCTTGCAAGAATCCTTAAAAGTAAATTCAATCATATAAGCTATAACCCTGGAATGTACTCTGCTGACTTTATACTTAGTGAGCGGATTGAAGTTGGAGAGGTTTATTACTTTATCTTCGGCAGTACAGAGGCGGGAGGTTCACTGCTTATTGACCTTGGAGAGAGGGAGCTTTCCAGTTTCTTTAACTTTACATGGGATACTGAAAGGCATCCTCCTTTTTTAAAGGACTTTATTGACGGAAGCGGCAGGTTAAAATTAAATTCAGAGGTTCAGAGAGGCAACGCTGAATTTCTGGATGAGAATGATATTTTTTCTTTTGAAGAATTTAGAGATTATCTGAACTCACACAGGGATCAGGGACATCTGAACGTGGTTGTTGTTGATTGACAAATTCAGCAATTATACAACTTACAAAACCTTAACACAACATCACGCAGCCTGTCATCCAGAATGCCCAAAGCCCTGTCTGCGATCTCAACGGGTACTCCCCCGTAAAAGGCTTCGGCGATCCCCCCGGCAATACATGCGATTGTATCACTGTCTCCGCCTATTGAGACTGCTTTACGTATTGTATCCTCATAACTGTCTGATTCAAGAAAAGCGATTATGGATTGAGGAACAGATCCCTGGCACGTTTCATCAAAGCGGTAATACGTCCGGATATCATCGAGTTTGTCAGAAAGGTTGTAAGAGAATTTACTTTCAATATACTCTTTTATTTCTGATTTAGATGAACCGGACCTTGCAAGGTAGATTGCAGAAGCAACCGATTGTGCCCCTTTTATCCCTTCAGGATGATTATGAGTAACTGCTGCACTTCTATCGGCTTCGATTAAAACAGCATTGAGAGTATTACAGGCCCAGCTGACCGGGCTTACCCTCATGGCGGAACCGTTACCGAAACTGTTATAAGGCATGGTGTTGTCCGATGCTGCCCATTGCCTGAACCGTCCGCCATATCCGTAACTGGAGCCGGGATAGAGGTTGTAGTACTCCTTTATCTTTTTTACAAAAGAAATTTCGCTTAGAATGGAATCTGCCAGGGCAACAGTAAGAATTGTGTCATCAGTGAAAAAGCTGTATCTGCTGAATAAAGGGAAATCAGTGGTTTTGATGTTATTGAATTCATAAACAGAACCTATTATATCACCGGCAATCGCACCTAACATATATACTCCTGTTGTAATTTACTTTTCGTAAACCCCAAGGCTCTCTTTGAGCATATCGATCATAGCCTGCCTTACATGAGCAGGGGAGAGTATCTCCACGCTGCTGCCGTATATTACGAACTGCTTGCAGAGGAAGAGATAATCGGCAATATCAAATTCAGCCTCGAACCATTTACCATCATCAACAGGTATTGTTTCAGGATCAAGTGGACTGATGATGCTCTCTATGACTGACGCGGCCTCCTTTTTATACCTGATCCTCATCGTTACGGGCCCGCTGTCTGATATGAAAGCACTGAGTGCTTCTTTGAACAGCTCCTCTACAGGCGGGATATGCCATTCCTTTGCATGGGATTTTTCAAGTACAGTGAGGTCCTTGATTCTGTCTGCAAGCAGTGACAGATGTTTTTTCTGTTTAGGGTCCCAGGCTGCAAGGTAGAGGTTGTTATTGCGAAACAGAAAATAATAGGGACAGAGTGTCCAATAGTTTATCCTGTAGCCAGTATTTGTCACATAGTTGAACTGTATCATGCGTTTTTCGACTACTGCAAAGTATATGCGGGCAAGTGTCCAGAGTGCCCTGTCGGGCATTGTTTCGATAAATTTGCGGAGCACCATTTCACGAGTAGTGTCCTTGATTACAAAGTCAGCGTAGACCCTGGCGATCTTTAGCTGTGTTTCAACGTCAAGGTCTTCGGCCAGTGACATTGAGGGCTTACCCTGGGCCTTGTCTATATCGATCTCCAGGTCTTTTTCTATATTGTTTTCAATATATTTACGCACCTGGCTGTCATCCAGGGGCTTGCCTGTTTCGTCTTCAGATAGAAGGTCTGCAAGTTTTTTCGCGTTCCATGTCTCTTCGCTCCGGGGTGAGTATTGAAGCAGGGCAAGTATATGGAGGTATCGTTTAAGCACGTTCAGTTTTCCTTCGGGATTGGGGAAAGGTTTTTCATCATGTTCATTCATACGTAATACCTCATTGTCAGACGGCGGAAAATAGACAGGAACTGACTTCCTTTCTTTGCTTAAATATTTTTACATTATTAAAATAACCGGACAGATTATTGAACACTTCTGATAATTAAAGTCAACTGATTTTAACAGGGTAGAAATGGGCAAATATAATGATTAAAAGATTTTTAACTGCTTTAATTCTATGCTTCATATTTGCCATAACTGTATGGAGTGATGAGCGTTCACCTGAATGGAATAATTTGAGGGACGAATATATCACAAATCACCCTGTTTGCGCTTTATGCGGCACGGCCAAGGATTTGCAGGTACACCACAAAAAACCGTACCACCTTTACCCTGAGCTTGAACTTGACCCGGATAATCTTATTACATTGTGCACATCGAAGTACTGGGGATTTAACTGCCATCTTATAGCCGGGCATGGAGGCTGCAATAAATATGAAAATCCATGGATTGATGAAGACATTGAAAAACTAAAAATTATTGGAGACCCGCTTTACGTCAAAAAACACGGGATTGATGAATTGGAGCAATATTTGATGTTTTTAAAAAAGAGAGTAAAGGATTATAATAAGAATCAACACCTTAAATCTTTTAAATGATGTTCTATCTCTGCAGTATATTCCTGAACCAGGCAGTAGAATTCAAGTTTCTGCCTTGATTTTTCCAGTTTGCGTACTGCCAGTTCATGGATTGCTGTTTTAGAAATTCCTTTTTGAGCCAAGTCTTCGAGGAACTTAGTGTTTTTGTTCACCTGAAACTAAATATCTGAACCCGGTGGATAAAAATGGCTTAAAAGTTCGCTGAAAACCTTATAATGTTCACTGATAACAGGGGAGGACCTGAATATCAGATAAAATTTTCTACCGATACTTTGTATAGAGCCGCAAGCTGTTTTGCGACCTTTTTACTGATTGGCCTGACATCCCTCTCCATCTGAGAGATATTCTGCTTTGGTATGCCGCCAAGCTTTTCACCAAGCTGTGCCTGTGTTAAATTCATCAGTTTGCGGTAATTGGCCATGGATTTACCTGGCGTTTTTTTTGATTCCATCTTTTTA
>CAYYKZ010000150.1:0-6882 GCA_964468455.1 uncultured Leptospirales bacterium
ACAGCCATAATGGACAGACTTGAGAAGGCCTCGAAAAAAATTTAATAAAACAGTTGAATTATTTTTTTATCTGAGTTATTTTTTTATCTGTTACTACTCAGCTGTGATTGGGATACGGATCTATTGCTTTATAAAATAAGGTAGTTCCTCTATTGCTGAAGGCGAAATTATTACAAACAGCCTTATAACACTAACAGATATATCAATGAATAATTACTGATAAAATTCAGGCTTTATATTATTTTACCGGTTTTCCCGGCATGGGGGTATTAGATGTTTAATAAAACAAAAATCAAAGATACTGCTTCCGGAGGCTTCAGGGATGTTATATATTCCTTCAGCTTTGTTTCAGAAAACAAAAGTCTCATTAAATACTACATTTTCCCGTTTCTACTCAACTTAATAATATTAAGCGCAATTTTCTATTTCTCATACAACAGTTTAAACCCCTGGCTGCAGGGGCTCACAGAGGGTGACGCCTGGTACATGAAAGCTTTAAGTATGATAATTTCACCTGTACTTTTTCTGATTCTCCTTATTTCAACAATATTTCTTTATACTATTCTGGGAACTATTATAGCTTCTCCCTTTCTTGATTTTCTTTCATCAAAAACTGAAGAAATATTTTCCGGCAAATCCCCTGATACGGATCTCTCTTTAACTGAATCTATCAAAGATATTGTGCGAACAACAAAGAACGCTCTCAAGCTTTTGATACTTCTTCTTTTTTTGAACCTTGCCCTTCTTTTCCTGAACTTTATTCCGGGAGGCGCTTTCATTTACGCTTTTTTAAACTTCTTCTTTACTGCTTTTTTTTACGGTTTTCAGTTTTTCGATTATCCGCTGGAAAAGCGTTTCTACTCCTTCAGGGAAAAACTCCGTATATGCTGGCGCTTCAAGCGGACCCTTTCCGGAAATGGCACTGCCTTCTTTCTTATGTCATTTATACCGGCAGTCGGATTTCTGGGACTGAATTCCGCAACAGTTGGCGCGGCAATTTCATTTAAAAAATATATTGAACCTGCTCTTGAAAAAAAAGGCCCGCAATGATCCGGAGAAGAGGAAGGTTTATACTTTTTGAAGGTATTGACGGATCAGGCAAATCCACACAATGCGACATGCTTTACAGTTATGCCTCTGCAAAAGGGATAGACTGCATTAAACTTTATGAACCCACCAGCGGTGAATGGGGAATTAAAATCCGCAAAATGCTTTCAATGGAAACCCCTCCCCCTGTTGATGAGCAGATTGACCTGTTTATAAGAGACCGGGCTGAAGATGTTTCTCTTAATATAAAACCTGCCCTTGATGCAGGGAAAACTATAATAATGGACAGATATTTATATTCCAATGCGGCTTATCAGGGGTGCCCCGAAATGCCGCCTCAAGAGATAATAAGAAAAAACATGGAACTGAATTTCCCCATTCCGGACAGAGTATACTTCCTTGATATTGATCCGGAAAGAGCAATTGACCGCGTAAAAAAAAGAAGTACTTCCGGTGAGATGGAAATATTCGAAAAGCTTTCATTTCAACAGCAGGTAAGAAAAAACTTCTACTCTATAATTGACGAAAAATTTATGGTTATAAATGGAGATGATGATCCGGAAAAAATTTTCACAAAAATTACCGAAGACTTCATATCTATACTTAAGGAGCGTATATGAGATTCCCTTTATTATTCTTTATACTGTTATTACTCTGTCACCCGTTTGAACAACTTTTCTCTTCAGAAAACCTGAACCCTTTTCCTCTCCCCCCTGATGCTATATCTGCGAGTTACGAAGGCGGCCCCTTTTCAAATGTATTAAACCCGGTTTTCTCAGATACAGATGGGAAAACCTATCTTGCCTACAGATACTATTCCTACAACAAAGGAGAGAATGCAAATCACTTCCTGGGTTTTAATATTTTCGGGCTGTCTTTTATATACAGCAGATTTAATGAAATTTACAGCAGCGGAACAGATCAATACATTGATGCGGAAAGTAATCTATTTAATATAAACAAGGGCTTTTTCTTTGGAAATACATTCGGTTTCGGAGGGGGATATTCCTTCAGCAGAAGTGATAATCCTGATTTTGACAAATATAAAAGTTTTAACACAGGATTTCTTTTAAGGCCCTCCAGATTTTTATCTTTTGCTTTTACAATGCACGATATCAAAGGGGAATACAATAATCTGGAACTTAAACGCAGAGACACCTGGTCTGTATCTTTACGGCCCTATTTCCAGAATATAACCCTATCCGCTGACGGATCAAAACTGAGTAATGAAAAATTCGGCGACATGGACTACACCTTTGCCGCAGCAATTAAACTGCCCAATGACATAGAGCTTACAGGAAAAATTGATACAGATGAAAATTTACAGTTTGCTGCCAGCATACCGCTTTTTTTCCGCGGCAGATACCCCAGCAGCATGGTAATAGACGGTTATGCCTCATCCTTTAAAAACCCTGGTGCGGACTATTACAGTGCCGGAATTTCCTACAGTATAGAACGTAACACAAAGGCAAAAGAATTTTATAACACCCGCAACCTCCTTTATATAAAATTTGACCGTCCTGTAAAGGAAGTTGAAAGGCCCTTATTTTTTGGTGAAAAAAATCCGGTTTTTACTGAACTGCTTAGCGCTATAATAAATGCAGGTGATGACCGTACAATCAAAGGCCTTTTTATTGAAATTGACCAGGTTTCATTCGGCATGGCTCAAATACAGGAAATAAGAACCGAAATACTTAAAATTAAAGAACTCGGGAAAAAAGTTTATGCTGTATTAAACTATCCCGGAAATAAAGAATACTATCTTGCCTCAACCGCAGATAAAATTTACTTTACCCCCAACAGCACATTCTACCTCAGAGGACTCAGCGCTCAGGTCTATTTTTTTAAAGGACTTATGGATAAAGCAGGAGTAGAATATGAATCTGTTCGTTACGGTAAGTATAAATCTCTGAATGAATCTGTTACAAGGGAAACAATGTCCCCGGAATTCAGAGAAAACATGGAGTCGCTTCTTTCCAATCTTAACGAACAGTTTGTTTCCGATATTGCATCCAGCAGAAATATTGATGAGCAGGTAATTACTGATCTTTTTAATGAAGGTTTTTATCTCCCATCTGAGGCAAAAAATAAAGGTTTCATTGATGAAATCATGTATAAAGATGAGGCAGTAACAGAGACCGGGGACGATGTGCTTCTGATAAACTTAAAAGATTACATAAAAGAAAAGGTGCAGCTTCGCCAATGGGGTCCTGTGCCCGCAATAGCTGTGATTCATGTAAACGGAACTATTATCCCGGGTGAAAGCCGTAATTCTGCATTTGATTCAAATATAGGAGATGCCACTTATTCAAAAGCGCTTGAAGCTGTTTTTAAAAATAATATGGTAAAGGCCCTGGTAATACGGGTTGATTCAGGAGGCGGCTCAGCGTCAGCATCAGATTATATGTGGCGCGAGCTGGCCCGGCTCAAGGAGAAATACCCCAAACCTGTTGTTTTTTCTTTCGGTAATACAGCTGCATCCGGAGGATATTATATTGCATGTACAGGTGACGAAATACTTGCCAGCAGAGGAACAATTACAGGCTCAATAGGGGTAATTGCCGGAAAGCTCAATCTAAGTGAACTCTATAACAGACTTGGCATAAACAAAGAAGTTATCAAGATGAGTGAATTTGCTGATATTTTTTCCGAAGCAAAAAAACTGACAGAGAAAGAAAGGAATCTTATCCAGGAAGGCATTAATTTTACCTACCGCAGATTTACGGAAAAAGTTGCTGAAGCAAGAGGCTTTACGATGGATACAATCCCACAGGTTGCAGAAGGGAGAGTTTTTACCGGAGACCAGGCTGTTGAGAAAAACCTGGTTAACCAGAATGGCGGAATAATGGCAGCAATAGAGATGGCAAAAACAAGGGCTGACTTAAAAGGTAATTACAATGTTCTTCATCTTCCTGAAGGACGGCTTCTATTGCCCGGCATCATAAGAGGCACTACTGATTCATCAATTTTTAACAGCCTCATACCTGCTATCAGCAATATTGAAAAATTCAATATGCTGAAGGATGAGCCGCACCTCTACCTGCAGCCATATTATATTGAAATTGAATAACAGATAACTTAGTAACTACTCAGCTATATCTCATATTAATGCCCCCTGAATCTCTCACTCCGGGGGCTTTTTTACAAAGGGTCCAGGCTGAGATAAAAATTGCAAAGTTACAGCTGATTAGTTACAGAACTTCCGCATAACCGCAGCCTATACTGCGCCATCGGCGCGGCGGAATCATAATTATATCGCCAATTTATGAGCACTTGCAATAATACTTTGTTGACAAATATCAATTTCGACACTATTATTCTAATAATTTACCTGAGTCTATTTTCAACAGTAGTGAACAGCCTCAGGTATAACAGTTTCTGATCAGCTGGAGAATTTGATGAAAATATGCCTTATTAATCACACAAAAACGATTATGAAGCCTGTAGAGGATCTTGCCGGCGAGCTAAACCTTGAGATCGTAACTGCAGATCCGGAAAATGCACTTAATGCAATAAAAAAACAGGGTACTGCTGTTGTGCTTATTAACTGGGCAGACAATTCAACCCTTGATTTATGTTTATCAATAAGGCAGATTAAACTTAAAAACGGATATATTCACATAATACTTACAGGCACCAAAGATATGACAGAAGAAATTTTCATGGCAATATCAGAATCTGCTGATGATTATTTATACATGCCCTTTTCAAAAAATGAGCTTATGATTAAACTGCATATGGCTGCAAGAAACATCGAACTCAACAATCGGCTAACAGCCACCAAAAAAAGCTAGTCATGCACGCTAAAGAGGATCCGATTACAGGTGTTCTCAACAGACGGTCTCTTCTTGATGAAATACTCAATGAAATGGGAAGAGCAGCAAGAAAGGATGAATTTTCCTGCACAATCATGATAAACCTTAAAAATTATAATGAAATGCTTACAGAGTCCGGACACAGAGCACTCGACTCATTCATGGCAGAATTCAGCAGAAGACTTAAAAAATCGATACGCCCCTATGATAAAATCGGCAGATACGACTCAGGAAGATTTCTTCTCTATTTACCAAACACAAATAATATTAATGCAAAGGTAGTTGCCAGAAGAATTGTTGAAGGGATTGAATCGAAAAAATTCCGATTCCGTGACTCGGTTTTTGAGCCATGTATTTCAATGGGGATATCTGAACTTAATCCCGCTGATATGGGTGACAGTAAAAACTCAGAGGCTCTTCTCATAAACGACCTTATTATGGATTCATTTATAAGAAGAGCTGAAATGGCATCTGACAAAGCATGCGAAAAAGGTGACAACCATATTGAAATTTACACCTTTACTTAATCAAGCTTGTGTACAAGAAGTCCGCTTCTAAGTTTTGGTTCAAACCAGGTTGATTTTGGAGGCATCATCTGCCCTGAATCTGAAACATCAATAAGCTGCGCCACATCTGTGGGTCTCATTGAAAAAGCCACCGCGAATTTACCCGCATTAACCAGCTTCTCAAGTTCAGCTGTTCCTCTTATTCCGCCTACAAACTCTATACGCTTATCCTTCCGGGGATTATCTATCCCAAGAATCGGACCTAATATTTTATTCTGAACAATAGAAACATCGAGAGCTTCAAGAGGATCATCTGAAACCGGGAAAAGAGGTTTAACAGTATACCACTGACTGTCAAGATACATTGAAAAAGTATTCACTCTGTCCGGTTCTTTTTTGCCGTCCTTTTCTACTGAAAATTGCGCAGCCTCAAGAGCTGAGATAAAGGAATCTTTATCCATGCCGTTGAGATCTTTCACAAGCCTGTTGTAGGCAAGGATCTTAAGTTCATCTTCAGGAAAAATTACTGAAAGAAAAGAATTGAATTCCTCCTCCCCTGTAAAGGATGGATTCTCCTCTCTTCGCATTTTACCCACTCTTACTGCTGAAGCTGCCCTGTGATGACCATCAGCTATATAAAGAACATCATCCTGAAAAGATTCTACTATTGCATCAATCAGATCACGGTCTGTGATCACACGGACAATATGCCTTATACCATCAACCGCTGTAAAATCATATACCGGCTCAATGTCCATCCCCTTTGCAACCAGGGCTTTTTTCTTTTCAGATTCCCTGTGTATTAAAAATACCGGCCCTGTATTTGCATTTACTATATTAAGATGAGTAGTGCGGTCAAGTTCCTTGTCTTCCCTTGTAAGTTCATGCTTTTTAATTATATCATTCATGTAATCATCAATGCTTGAACAGGCAACTATTCCTGTCTGCATTCTGCCGTTCATTACCTGAGAATAAAGGTAAAGGCGCGGTTCCTCATCCATAATAAAATATCCCTTTTCAGTAAAAGACACAAGGGTGTCTCTCCCCTTTTCATAAACTTCTTTTGAATAGGGGTCTATTCCTGCAGGAAGGTCTATCTCAGCTCTTGATATATGAAAAAAGCTGTATGGGTTGTCTCCGGCAATCTCCACAACCTCTTCAAAGGATACTACATCATAGGGTAATGCCGCAATTTTTTCAGCAAGATTTTCCCCCGGTCTTAATCCCCTGAATGCCCTTATTTTAGCCATAAATTTCCTCTTTTAAAATATTTATTAACTACTAAACTACGATTAAAATATAGATCAGATCCGATCCCTCCCCTTTAACGGGTGGGGAACCCTCTTATTATTCATTATACATTAACTAAAACTTTTCAGCCTGACAGTTTAATAAGTATAATCTGATTAAGTGATAACATCAGATAAAGTGTCATTTATAAAAAAATAGTTGTCATTTTCAAGAATAAAAAAATCTAATAAAAAATATCATAAATTGAACTATTTCAGCATTAT
>CAYYKZ010000151.1:0-6850 GCA_964468455.1 uncultured Leptospirales bacterium
CCCTCAATGCAGTATGGATGTTTTTTAATGTAGTCCGGAATTATTTTTTCAAGGATAATTTCATGTTCCCATCCGTCACCGAAATCGTACTCATATATTATTGACTGGTTTTCCTCTGAAAGAATCTGGTTCAGCTTAATCTTTCTGTAGTCAGTATATTCAGTTACTGAATCAGGATCAGGTTCACAATAAAATTTTTTATCCGCAACAAACTGATGAAGGTGCGAGTTGGTCCACCCCATAACAGTCTGAATAACCTTATGCAGATCAGGAAGTTTGATGTCGGAGTTTACAGCAAACCTTCTCCAGATTAAAGGGTCAATATTTCTGAGACTTATTTTAAGCTGATACCATTCACTGGTTTTTAGCTGAATTACTTTTGCCATAAGAAAGTCCTTTTTTAAAGAATTGAATATGGTTTATGTCCGGATATAATCCTGCTGAATCGATTATCTCCGCGATTTACCCGCAGGATCGTTTATTTGTCAAGAACCCTTTTAAAAGGATAGGGGGAGTCACCTTTGCCCGGTACTGATTGATTATCTGCATTAAATAATTTTTGTAATGATAAAAAAAGGTTTGCCCTTAAAATACATTTTACAATCCTTGTTTGTAAAGGTATAATAAAATGCACCAGAGAAAATCCCCCCATACACTGGGGAATGATAAAATTTCAAGTCTTCTTATTGAATACTCCCTGCCGGCTATAACTGCAATGACAGCCATGTCTGCATACAATATTATAGACAGGATATTCATAGGTAATGGAGTAGGGGCACTTGCCATATCAGGTCTTGCACTTACTCTTCCTTTGATGAACCTGGGTATAGCCTTAGGCGCTCTTGTAGGTGCCGGTGCAGCTTCCCTGGTATCAATACGTCTTGGTGAAAACAGAGAGGATCAGGCAGCCCTTATCCTGGGAAATGCTGTTATGCTGAACCTTATTTTAAGTATTCCATATTCTGTAATAATGCTGATATTTCTTGACCAGGTGCTCTATCTTTTTGGAGCCAGTGCTGCTACTCTCCCCTATGCCAGGGAATTTATGCAGGTAATTCTGGCAGGTAATGTTTTTATTCATTTATATATGGGGCTTAACCATATCATGAGGGCATCGGGTTATCCGCGAAAGGCCATGTTTATTACACTCTCCACTGTGGGTATAAATATTATACTTGCCCCTCTTTTTATTTTTGTTCTGAAACTGGGGATCAGGGGGGCATCACTTGCTACAGTTATTGCCCAGGTTATCGGTTTATCTTTAGTTGTTTTTCATTTTTTCAGGGAAAGCAGCTATCTTCATTTTATAAAAGGCCGCTTTAAGCTTAAAGCTGAAATTATAAAGGGGATATTCTCTATAGGGATGTCACCCTTTGTAATTAATGTGGGTGTATGCCTTATCGTTATTATCATGAACCGGAGCCTGGTGAAATACGGAGGAGATTATGCTGTTGGCGCTTATGGAATAATAAATTCAATTATAATGTTTGTGGCTATGATTATTCTTGGCCTTACCCATGGCATGCAGCCGATAGCAGGATATAATTATGGAGCAGGGAATTATCTGCGAGTTCGGGAGGTTTTTAAATATACGGTTATTGCCGGTAGCTGTGTTTCTATAACAGGCTTTATTCTTGGAGAGTTTTTCCCCTACTATATAGCCGGTGCTTTTACAGACAACAGCAGCTTAATTGACATGTCTGTTACAGGTATGAGGACTGTAATGATTGCATTCCCTTTTATGGGATTTCAGATTGTCACTTCAAATCTGTTTCAGTCCATAGGGAAGGCAAAGCTTTCTGTTATCCTTACACTTGCGAGGCAGATTTTCTTCCTTGTGCCTGCCCTTATTGTGATGCCCCGGATTTTCGGACTTATCGGAGTATGGGCTGCCATTCCGGTTGCGGATTGTTTATCCGTGGCTTTAACAACCTATGTGCTGAAAACAGAGGGGAATAAAATTCTTTCTATATAGAATCCGTTTTTAGCCTGTAATAAGGTAATCACAATGGGCAGATGCCACCAGCTTACTCTCCCTGTTATAAGCCTCTCCCTCCATGTGCACAATGCGGCGCCCCTTTGTTTTTACCCTTGCTGTTATGGTTAGTTCATCACCCTCAAATACGGGCCTGTGATAACTTGTGTTCATGTGCACCATTGCTGAAGCAGGGGTTTTGGAAGCCCTGTAGCAGAGAGGCCCGAAAACATTGTCAAAGGCCGCTGAAATTATACCCCCCTGCATTGACCCTGCAGGATTAAGCTGTGATTCCAGAACAGGGAAAAGAACAGTAAGTTCCGAATCCTCTTTGTGGGAAATAAGCCTTGCTTTCATGCTGGTAAAGCAGGGCGGCGGAGGCGGAAGCTCTATGCTCAGCTCACCGTATGGATTGTAATTATTATCTGTATTTAAATCATTCATTTTATCCCCCCCGGATTTTATGATTCAGTATAAATGGATTTCCCGGGAGTGATGTATTCCGCCTCCCGGTTCATGGAATATCTATACTTTTGCGGATTCTCTTTTCTTCCTTAATTTCAGGTTTAAAACCTCAACAAAGAGAGAGAAGAAAACAGCGAAATAAATATAACCCTTGGGTATTTCATAATGGAATCCCTCAACAACCAGCATAAAGCCTATTAAGAGCAGAAATGACAATGCCAGCATTTCAAGTGTGGGGTTATTGTGAATAAAATCCGCGACCTTGCCAGCGAAGATAATCATTATTATCATTGCTGTAATTACTGCGGCAACCATAACAGGAAGCTGATCTGTTAATCCTATGGCAGTTAATATTGAATCAAAGGAGAATACAATATCTATAAGGCATATCTGAACAATTACGCTCATAAAGCCGGCAGCAGCTTTAACCTCTGTAGTTTCGCCATGGGCAATGTCGAGTTTGTGGTGTATTTCAACGGTGCTTTTGGCCAGGAGAAACAATCCCCCTGCTACGAGTATTATTTCACGCACACTGAAATCTGTTGTAAAGAGTGAAAATAAGGGAGTTGTAAGATGTTTTACCATCCATGTGAGTGAAAAGAGAAGTATTATTCTGAAAAAGAGAGCAAGGGTAAGCCCCAGAATACGCCCCTTCTGCTGCTGGTGCTGCGGCAGCTTGTTTGTTATGATCGAAATGAATATTATGTTATCAATGCCGAGTACTATTTCCAGAAAAGTAAGTGTGAGCAGCGCAATAATCAGTTCTATTCCCATGATTTCACCTCTTTGTATTATTGAGACTGGTTTGTTAATAGTATTTATGGTCTGATTAATGGCAAATAAATATCGGGATTTTTTAAAAAAAGTTTTTAGGTAGCAGTTTAATTATAGGGGTAATGTCTATTTCGGTCATTCCGGCTGAAGCGTGCGCGCCCTGAGTGAAACGAAGAAGTACCCTTGGGGTAGAATGCCGGAATCTCATAAATTATAATTTGTAATAAGAAATGAGTATTATTTGCATATAATCACGGTATGAGATTCCGGTATTTGCAAGAACTGAAGCTGCAAAACCGGAATGACAGATTTCATACCCCCTAAAAATATACTGCTACCAATTTTTTAAATAGTATTTTCGGGAATGGGAAAATTAATTCCGCCGGGGGTTCAGCCGAATAAATTGTCCGTTGAAATAAGCGGGTAGTAGTGAGGCTACTCGGAGGACGCCGCAGGCAGATGCCGGTTATCTGCCCGCGGCTTCAGGTCTGTTATTTTATTTTTATGATCTTCTCTGTTACAGGTATTTTTTTCCCGCTTAACTCAATTGCCTGCTTAACAAGCATGGACATGCCGCCGCAGCAGGGGACTTCCATCCGCGCTATAGTGACTGATTTAATGCTGCCGTTTTTAAATATACTGGTAAGCTTTTCCCTGTATTCTTCATTATAGGGGTCAAGCTTTGGGCAGAACATGGCCAGTCTTTTTCCCTTTATAAATTCCTCGTGAAAATTTCCATGAGCAAAGGGGGCACAGTCAGCTGCTATAAGGAGTTCCAGATCCTTTTCTTTGAAAAATGGCGCTTCCGGATTTAAAAGCTTAAGCTGTACAGGCCACTGTTCAAGGCGTGATACAGGTGTAAAGTTCAGCGCTGGAGAAGTTTCTTCCTGAGACGGAGAATTACTAAAGCTGAAACTGGCGTTGCCAGGGCATCCTCCACCGCATCCATCACTTTTCTCTTCAATATATTCAGGTACATGAATTCCTTTATTTTTCAGTATTGCTACAGCTTCAGCAAGGTATACTTTTTCATTATGATCGTGAAGATGTTTAAGGTGTGCCTTTATTACATCAGGTCCATGCTTAATAATATTTTCCATTACAAGGGCCTCGCTGTAGGGAGATGCTTCCCTCTCTTCTATTGTTATAGCATTTACAGGGCATTCCCCAATGCAGGCTCCAAGGCCGTCGCAAAAGAGTTCATTGATAAGCCGGGCTTTACCGTTTATCATCTGAATAGCACCTTCCGGGCATCCTGTGACACAGTTGCCGCAGCCGTTGCATCTATCTTCATTGATTGTTATTATCTGACGTTTCATTTTTCTCTCCTGGAAATGCTTCCTTTTTTCTACAGTCTGCAATTGAGCAAAAAATAATTTTTTAAAAACTCAAGTGTCAGTATTATTATATATAATAATGTTTTAAAAAAATACATTGACCTGAATCAATTTTAATAAAAAAAAGACAGTATTAATTTCAGGTTCTTTCAGGGTTGCCCCTGTTCCTTTTTCTAATACAGGGGCATGAGTTCATGTCTAACATTAAAATCTATATCAGGAATCAATAATGAGTGAAAAAATAAATTTAAGTGAACTATTCTCAGGGAACCTTATTTTTAGCGGCATGCCGGAAAAGATGGTAAAAATGCTTGAATCAGCAGGGAGGGCGCAACATCTTGTAAAGGATGAAATGATTTTTTTTGAAGGAGATAGCGGAGATAAGATATTTTTTTTAACAGAGGGCCTTGTAAAACTTTTTAAAACTACTGAGAGTGACAGGGAGATTGTTGTACGCTACGTCCGTCCTGGAGAGATGTTTGCCGAGGTTGTACTTTTTGAATCGGATATTTATCCTGTCAGTTCAGTTGCATTAAGGGAATCGGTTGTATACTATATTGAAAGAGAGTATTTTTTTAATCTTCTTAAAGAGGCGGATTTTATGAAGCAGTTTATAAGCAGTCTCTTTAAGAAAATGCGTTATCTTGCAGACAGAGTGGCTTTTCTGAACGCATATGATGTGGAGGAGCGTCTGCTTATTTTTATCAATGATCATTTCGGGATTGAACCGGTAATTAAAATCGATCTTTCCAAGGCGGAAATTGCTGAGGCTATAGGTACTATCCCGGAAACATTGTCACGGGTACTGGGGCGGTTGAAGGCTTCGGGACATATGCAGTGGGAAAAAACTGAACTTAAATTAAATGTGGATTATGCAATGTCTGTTATTGAAAAGGTAAAGATTAACTGATATTATGCAGGTATGAGTATTAAAGTTATCTGTTAGTGCAATAATTTGGTTTTTAATATACCCGCCGCCGAAGGCGGCGGGCATATTAAACATTTTATTTCAAATATAAGTTAAGAAATTAACACTGTATAATAATTGATGCTGCTGAAAAGGAGATTATTTTATGAGAAATCTTAAACATGTGGTAATTGTTGGCGCTGGTTTTTCAGGACTTTTTGCTGCAAAAAAGCTGCTGAATAAAAGTGTTAAAGTGACAATTATTGACAGGAATAATTATCATACCTTTAATCCTCTTTTGTACCAGGTTGGAGCAGCAGAGATTGATCCCGGACGGATAGCCTAACCTGTAAGAGCAGTACTTAGAAAGGGTAGTAATATTAAATTTATTATGGGGCAGGTTGAAAAAATTAATTTTAAAAAAAATTCGGTTTCAACTGATATGGGTGAAATTGAATACGACTACCTTATTTTAGCAAGCGGAAGCAGGGCTGATTTTTTTGGAATTAAAGGGGCCGAGACTTCATCCTTTGTTTTGAAAACACTGGGAAATGCCATGGATTTGCGTAATCATATACTCACCTGTTTTGAAAAGGCCAATACAAGCGACAGCCCTGATGAGAAAAAAAGACTTTTAACATTTGTTATTGCAGGGGGAGGGGCAACTGGTGTGGAATTTGCAGGTGCCTTTGCAGAACTTGTTAAAGGGCCGATTGACAAGGATTTCCCCAATATACGTTTTAAGGATGTGAGTATTCTTCTTGTTGAGGCTAAAGGGAAACTTCTTTCAGGATACAGCAGTACTACCAGTGACTACGTTATTTCAAGACTTGCCAGAAAGGGTGTTAAGGTGATGCTTAATTCTCCTGCGTCAAGGATTGACAGCAGGGGTATATATTTCTCTGACGGCAATCACATTGAGTCAGCTACGGTTTTATGGACAGCCGGAGTAAGCGGCTTTGATATCCCCTCTGATATTTCTCCGGCATTAACACATAACAAGCGGATTAAGGTTAATCCCCTTCTTCAGGTTCCGGGATATGAAAATGTTTTTGCCTGTGGGGACATTGCAGGTTTTATGCAGAATAATGAAACACTTCCCATGCTTGCCCCGGTTGCCACACAGCAGGGAATACATACTGCTAAAAATATTATTAAGATTATTGAGGGTAAGGAACCGGAACCTTTCAGGTATACCTATAAGGGATCCATGATTGTTGTGGGGCGCAACATTGCTGTGGCAAAAATGGGCAACATGGAATTAAAAGGATTTTTCGCATGGGTGCTGTGGCTCTTTATCCATATAGCCTATTTAATAGGCTTCCGGAACAAGATTTTTGTACTTGTTAACTGGTTTGCTGACTATATTTTTTATGAGAGAGCAGGCAGGAT
>CAYYKZ010000152.1:0-2455 GCA_964468455.1 uncultured Leptospirales bacterium
ACCCCCAACCCTCGGTTTTGGAGACCGATGCTCTACCTAATTGAGCTAGTGACCTGTATATTGAAAACAGAAAATAACAATGACGATTTAACGTCAAGTATTTTATCAATAATACTCCCCGTTCCCCTCTTCAAAAAGATATTTCTGACTTTCCTCACATTCTGTGCTGTTTTCAAAACTGCATGGATAATTACCGTCAAAACATGCTGTGCAGAATTTTTTACCAGGCCTGTCAACAGCTTCAAGAAGTGTTTCCACAGTCATATAGGAGATAGAATCAACACGGAGATATTTTTTTATTTCCTCTATTGTATGAGTAGCTGCAATAAGCTCGCTGTGAGTAGGTATATCTATACCGTAAAAGCAGGGAAATTTTGTGGGAGGAGCTGATATCCTTACATGTACTTCCTTAGCTCCTGCAGCCCGGAACATCTTTATAATTTTACGCATTGTGGTACCGCGCATAATTGAATCATCAACAACAACTATCCGCTTATCCTTTACAACAGATTCAACCACATTGAATTTGAGCTTAACCCCTAAATCCCTTATACGCTGTGTGGGCTCAATAAAGGTCCGTCCAATATAATGACTTCTTATCATGGCAAGCTCAAAGGGTATTCCCGACTCCTTGGAATAACCAAGAGCAGCGCAGTTGGACGAGTCAGGGATGGGAACAACAATATCTGCTTCAACCGGGGACTGTTTTGCAAGCATACGCCCCAGGTTTATTCTCATATCATAAACAGAATCTCCGAAAATTCTGCTGTCAGGCCGTGAAAAATATATATACTCAAATACACAAAGTGACTCCTCCTCTTTTTCAAAGGGGAAAAACGACTTTATTCCTGATGGAGAAAATTCAATCAGCTCGCCAGGCATAACATCCCTTTCATAAACCGCATTAACTATATCAAAAGCGCAGGTTTCAGAAGCAACAGTATAAGCCTCCCCCAGCCTGCCCAGAGCAAGAGGCCTGAAACCGTGTGGATCGCGTACAGCATAAACCTTATCCTTGCTCATTACAAGAAGTGAATAGGCACCCTTTACTTTTTTAAGGGCAAAAATAAGTGCTTCCATAAAATCATCAACACCCGATTTTGCCATAAGGTGTACTATAACCTCGGAATCTATGGTTGTCTGGAAAATATGCCCCTGCTTTTCCAGCTCCATTCTTATTGCACCGGCATTTGTAAGATTACCGTTATGAGAAAGGACAATAGGCCCCAGAACTGATGATGCCCTGAAGGGCTGGGCATTGCGCAGAAATGATGACCCTGTAGTGGAATAGCGGTTATGCCCAATTGCCATATGCCCCTGAAGGTGATCAATATGCTCCTGGGTAAAAACATCATTCACTTCCCCCATGCCTGCATACCTGTAAATATGTTCACTGTCAGATGAAGCAATTCCGGCTGACTCCTGCCCTCTATGCTGAAGGGAATAAAGCCCCAGATATGTAAGATTGGCTGCATGCTGATGACCGTATATCCCGAAAACACCGCACTCCTCCTTTGGCCTGTAATTTTCAAGCGCGGCAATTGTATCAGATTTATTCATAATGCTCCTGCTCTAATATAATAAAAATTCTGTTGAGAAATAAAGGTCGATGATTAATGGATAGATGACATTTAAAGATATATTTTCAACAACTTTTTAAAATCGGGCTATCAGTTAAGTCCCAGGTCTGACCTGAAATTAATATTCTTAAACATCATAAAGGGGTCTCCGTAAAATCCGATCTCATCTTCCCCAACAATTCTTATGTTAAGATCTTCAAAAATTGCACTCATTTTAAAATTCTTTTCATCTATCTGCTTTTTAATCTTTGAAAGGCACTTTTTGCTGTATATAGCATGGAGCGGCTGAAAAAAATCCCCTGCCTTAGGTACAATCACATCATAAATATCCGGAATCTGGCTCATATATTTTACAAATTCAGTATTTAAAAAGGGCATATCACATGGAAAAATAAAAACCCTTGAGCAGTCTACATTTTCAAGAGCACTATATATTCCACCAATCGGCCCAAGACCCGGGATAAGATCGGGAATAACATCCAGACCAAGAAAAGAAAATTTTTCACTGTCATTGGCTATTATTTTTATATCATCAAAAACAGGTTTTATCACATCAAGGACATGACTTATCAGAGGCCGTCCCTCGTAAACAAATACAGACTTATCCCCTCCGAATCTGCCGCTTTTCCCTCCCGCAATTATGCAGGCTTTTAAATTTTCCGATTCCATTTAATCGCCCCTTCTTCTGTCCATTGATTTATATCTGATAACAATGATAATTTTAAAACTTTTTATATTATAAAATGCTCTTATCTCTCCGCCGCCGAAGGCGGCGGAGAGATAAGAGCATTTATTCTTCGCTAAAACAGCTATTAAGAATTTAATATTTATATGAACAGTATAAAAATAGGTTCATTTTCTTCAATAATAAAATG
>CAYYKZ010000152.1:2465-6822 GCA_964468455.1 uncultured Leptospirales bacterium
ATGCCCTTTTCCTGTCTCACTTAATTGATGAGCAGTATACAAAGATGCCCATTTTCTTCAATAATAAAATGTATAAAGAATTAATTCCTTGAATTAACCCGGTTTATAATAAAACTGATCCTTAACTGACATTCTGAAAAAAAGCGGTATTACCAGCAGGATATTTTATGAAAAAACAGAAAATTGTTACAATAACAGGGAAATCAAATTCAGGGAAAACAACTGTTATTGAAAAACTTATAAAGCATTACTCAGCTATGGGATTAAAGGTATCTGTTGTAAAAAGCATGAAACACCATTTCCAGATAGACCATGAGGGGAAAGACACATTCAGGTACAGGGAGGCCGGTGTATTTTCATGGGCCATAACAAACGGGGAGGATTATGCACTTTTTACAAAAATTGACAATCCCATGTCCCCCCTTGATATTGCTCAAAAAAATTTCCCCGATTCAGATATTATTTTCATTGAAGGATTTAAAGAGGGGGAAACACCTAAAATTGAAGTTATAGGCTCAGATACAGAAGAAGCACTATTTACAAAGGATAAATTAATTATGGCTGTTCTCACAGATCTGGACATGGAAACATCTGTCCCGAAATTTTCACGAAATGACATTGAAGCTGCTGCTGAATTTATAAATAACAATTTTTAGCAATTCCGGCTGTTTCCCTGCCGGGTTCATTCTTTCTCCAGGTGTTCAATAATTTTTTTAACATCATCATCTTCAGGATTACGCGTAGATATATCCTTCAATTTCCGCAGAACCCTATCTTTTTTGAATCTATTCTTCGCGTATACAGGATCAGTTTTTTTTGACCTGATATAATAATTGTAGCTTTCATAAAATCTGCGCTGATGAAACAATACAACAGCCATATTAGCCAGCGCTTTTGTATAATTACTGTCCAGGGAAATTCCTTTAAGCAGATATTTCTCCGCTTCATTGTAGCTGCCCCTTTTCATCAATGACACTGCCATATTATTATAATAATGCTTTTTACCAGGGTCACGCTGCAAAGCCATTCTGAAAAAAGCAGATGCTTCCTCCGGGTTACCCTTTGCAAGCTCCATAAGACCGGACCGGTTTAACTTCTTTGCTTCAGCCTCTGCTGCTGTGATCCCGTAAAGAGAGGGAATGAAAAGAAAAAAAAACCGCTGTCAGAATAGCCATCCTCATCAGATAATTATTTCCCCTTCAGCGCTATCAGAGAAGGAAGATAATCTTCAGGAGGGTCAAAGCCGAGAAAATTCAGAATTGTTGAAGCAACATTACCCAGCCCCTTATCATTAAGGCTTTCATCTATTTCATACTCTTTATTAAATGACGGATCATAAATAATGAATGGAACAGGATTAAGGGTATGCGATGTTTTAGGCTGATAAAGTTCCGAATCTTTCTGTTTCAGAAAAGCACCTGTCTTTTTGTCAATTTCATACATCTCATCCAGGTTACCATGATCTGCAGTTATAAGGGCAACACCCCCGCTTTTTTCAACTGCCTTGAGAAGTCTGCCCAGGCATAAATCCACTGTTTCAGCAGCAATAACCGCAGCCTCAAGAACACCAGTGTGCCCCACCATATCGCCGTTGGGATAATTAAGCCTTATGAAATCAAACTCCCCCTTCTCTATCACATCAATAACATTGTCTGTTATTTCAGCAGCCTTCATCCAGGGCCTCTGGTCAAACTCAATCCTGTCAGATTCAATTTCAAAATAGGTTTCTTTCTTTTCATCAAATTTTTCAGTCCTGTTGCCGTTCCAGAAATAGGTTACATGCCCGAATTTCTGTGTCTCAGATACAGCATACTGGCGTACACCTGATTTCACCAGATACTCACTCACAGTATTATCAATTTCAGGCGGCGAAACCAGAAACTTTTCAGGAATCCCCAGGTCACCATCATACTGCATCATACCTGCGTAAACGACATCAGGCCTGCGAACTCTGTCAAAGTAACCGAAATCTTTCATCTCAAAGGCCTTTGTCATTTCAATTGCCCTGTCACCCCTGAAATTAAAGAAAAGAACAGAATCTCCATCCTCAATAGTCCCCACCGGCCCTTTTTCATCAGCAACAGTAAATGAAGAGAGGTACTGGTCTGTCACCCCAGGCTTCTCCTTCCTGAATGTTTCCAGAGCTTCCATGGCAGATTTAAAAGGCCTTGCTGTTCCAAGCACATGGGCATCCCATCCCCTCTTAACTATAGACCAGTCAGCTTCATAGCGGTCCATTGTAGTCACCATTCTGCCTCCGCCTGATGCTATGCGGTAATCTGCCCCCTTTTCATTAAAAGCAGCAAGATGCTTTTCCAGCATATCAATATAAATATGGGCAGATGTTTCAGGCACATCCCTGCCGTCAAAAAGCGTATGAAGCCTTATTTTTTTTACACCATCTGCGTATGCCTGATCAATTATTCTAAAGAGCTGATTGATATGCGAATGCACATTCCCGTCCGAAAGAAGTCCAATAAGGTGAAGGGCCGCACCCTCTGACACAGGCCCTTTAACAAGCTCCTGCCAGGTTTCACCCTTAAATGCCGCTCCTGACTCAATTGCCCTGTTTACAAGTTTCGCGCCCTGGTCAAAAATCCTGCCTGCACCAAGGGCATTATGCCCCACCTCGGAATTACCCATGTCTGTGTCATCAGGAAGTCCAACTGCTTTACCGTGCGCTTTCAATGTTGTAAAAGGATTCTTCTTCATGAGCCTGTTAAGATTAGGTGTTCTTGAAAGAAAAAAAGCGTTCCCGGCATTTTCAGCGCCAAGCCCCATTCCATCCATTATTACAAGAACAATAGGGCCGCTGCGTTTTATTATATTATTTTTATTCAAACTTTTCATTTCAATACTCCTTTTGAAGTCCGGATATAGGATTATAGACAGGTTTACTTATTCACATATAAATATAACAGATTTTGCCTGTATTATCAAGCAGATAAATCATCCTGACAGGAGGTCAATTATTAAAAAGAGTAAGGCCGGGAAATAATAAAAATCGGAAGACCTATAATTTAACATCAGAAGGGAATATTACTACCCCAGAAGAAAATCATCAAGCCCTGAAAGTTCAATAACTCGAAGTATATTATCGTTATAATTAATAACTTTTAAAGACCGCCCTTCAAGTGAAAGTTTTCTTCTGAATCTTATTAAAGCTGCAAGAGTGAGAGAGTCAATAAAATGCAGAGAATTAAAATCAAATATAATATCCCTGGAATCATTTTTAATAAACTCGTTAATATCCGATTCAAAAATTTTCAGATACTGCGAAATATCCTCTTTAGGAATATAAATTCTTTCACTTGCTGAATCAATAACATCAAACATTTTTTACCTGCTCTGCATGTTCCAATTAAAATACAATATACTTAAAAAATAAAAGACAACCAATTTAAATCCCTTAATGATTTTCAGAAATAAAATTCTGTATTATTTGATATTGCCTTAAAGACTCTATATTATTAACAAAAGCATCCATAATAGTCAAGACAAAATACTGCCGGACCAATTAATGATTATGAAAAAAATTTTATATTGACAAATATAGCCTGTGAATTTAATTAACCATTCAATTAAATCAAACAATTAACTCATAAAGAGAACTTTTAGATGATAAAGCACACAAAAGACAGCGCTGAGACAAAAGAAAGAATCCTTGCAGCTTCAAAAAAAATATTTGCTGAGAAGGGCTTCAGTGGAGCCAGAATGAGCGCTATTGCAGAACTTGCCGGAGTAAATCAGGCGCTTATTCATTATCATTTCAGCAGCAAGGAGATGCTGTACAAAACACTTTTTCACCGATTCATGGGTAATGACAGTCAAAAAATGATGCATCATATTATCGAAGAAATACAATCATGGGAAGAGACACCCCCGGTAGAACTCTGCGCTGTGCTATACCTTATAGTTTCCATACATACAGAAACACACGATAATGATATTCAGAAAATAATCAGCAGGGAAGTAGCTGACGGCAAAGGACTTTTAAATGAGCTCGTAAGGGAGTATATTATCCCCACTCTTGAAAAAATAGAAAATATTGTAAAAAGAGGAATTGAAGAAGGCTTTTTTGAAACACCCAACCCGCTCCTCTTTGTTTTAAATATGGTTATTTTCACAGCAGATTATATACATGCTGAGGATCTTCTTAAAGATACTAAATTTCATAAAAAATTATACACTAACAAAAAAGAAACACTATATTCGTTTATGAAGGATCACACCTTCAAAGCACTCAGGCCTGATAATAAGAAAACTTCCATCCCGTCATTAAATAAACACCAGGCCGACAGAATGGACTTTTTCGTGGAACAGATCAAAAACAGAAAAATTGCAGTTATATAATAAA
>CAYYKZ010000153.1:0-6785 GCA_964468455.1 uncultured Leptospirales bacterium
TTCCCCTTTCTTTTTACCTCTGAAAAAGGCATTGAGCCGAAAAAAGAACCGGGGGCAAGATAACCCACATCCCTGTTTCCTAAAGATTCAATTTCAAATATACCATTAATTACAATATTCAGGGATCCTGTTTTTTTCACATCAACAAGCTGCCCTGAACGGACAGTTACTATCCGCCCTGATGAAAAAAAACTGTTCAGTTCTTCATTGTTAAAGTGGCTTAAAAAAGGCACCGAATGAAGTATTTTTTTTGTATTATTATTCATCTGGGAGCTATATTTTTTTCAACAATTCTACGAGCTCTGCTTTCCCTTTAATCTCAATAGGCCTGGTGTTTGCAAATTCGATTGCCTTTGCAGAAATATCACCAGTAGTAATAACAAGAATTCTTGTGGCGTTTTTTGCCCTCATTGATTCATGAAGTCTTCTGAAATACCCCTCTTCAAGAGAGTCTGTTGTTCTTATTATCCTTATTATTCTATTTGACTGTCTTGTGTTTCTCCACTTACCTTCATTCTCAATTGCAATAACTTCTATCTCGGTATCACTGATAATTTCTATATCAGTAATATTATAGTTCATGCCGCTTATTATTTTTCTTGTAACATGTTCAAACTGGGCCAGGCCTGCTATCATAAAATCTTTAATGCGGTCATCCTGACGGAATTCAGAATAATTAGCCAGTTTCTGATTAACATCTTTAAATTTAGGATTGACCTCTGAAATCTTTTCCCAGTTCACAATAGCAGAATGAATATCCCTCATTTTCTCCTGACACTCAGCCAGATAATAGCGCAGATTTAGCTCCGTATCACTACCCTTTTTGGCGAATTTAATCCCTCTTTCAAATTCCATAACAGCTTTAGGGAACTGCCCCTTTTCCATAAAACAGCTTCCCCTGGCAAGAAGACTTTTTACCTTTAATTCATCACTTTTAATGGATATTTCGAATTCTTTAAGAGCCCATTCATAATCACCCTGCTGCCTCAAAACCAGACCCAGGAAATAGTGGGCCTGATAATTTGTCGGGTCAAGTTTAATAGTGTTAAGAAAGTTCTGCTTTGCATCCGCATAAGCCCCATTCCGGAAAAAAATCTGCCCCAGATAAAAAAAGGACTGGTCATGCCTGCTGTTAAGTGAAGCGCTTTTTTTAAAAAAAGCAATGGCTTTCTCCATCTGTCCTGTATTATAGGAAATAATACCAAGCTCAAAAAAGTTTTCATAATTAGCAGGATCAATTTTTGAAAGGAGAAGATATTCTTTTTTAGCTTCCTCAAAAGCCTTTTTTTCTCTATACAGCTTTGCAAGTACAGACCGTACATGTTTTTCCTTTATTTTCTCATCAAAACGCCCGAATTTAAGGACCTGCCTGTATTCAAGAATAGCGTACTGGGTATTCCCCTCTGCATTATATGCTTCAGCAAGGAGAAAATGGGCATATGGATTCCTTTCATCTTTTTCAAGAAGTTCTGTTAGTTTTCTTATAGCAAGTTTGGTCTGGCCTGCATCTATCATAGCCCGGATTTCTTCTATCTTCTTAGGCAGAATATAGACGCTTAAGAAGTATAGTATTATAATTGTAAAAATTATAAAAAAGAGAAAAACTAATACATAAGTAAAAAGCATATGGTAACCTTATGGAATATTATTAAATAGCAAAAACAAAAGTGCCGTAAAAATCGGACACATTACTGATAATATATTAAAGTAAGCAATCTTGTCAAGACTGTTACGTATTAGAAAGCTATATACGTGTCATAAAAAAATAATTATATTTGAATAAGTCCGGACAAAACTTATTGACAAATCACTGCAAAAAAAATTTATAGAATAATCCTTACATAAAGGGGGCGTAGCTCAGCTGGGAGAGCGCATGAATGGCATTCATGAGGCCAGGGGTTCGATCCCCCTCGTCTCCAGATCTTATAAAAAATCCCCTGCTTTTTCAGGGGATTTTTTATTGATTTTTTATTCCATTCATTACTGCAAAACCCCTAATACCCGCCCATAGTATTAAAGGAATCAATAATTTCTACCCCTTAAGTTCTGTACCATGAAATGTAATAACTTTTCTTATTTTATATTGCTTTTTACCAGCAGGTATTATTATTTCAACAGAATCACCTACAGTTTTATTAACTAAAGCTGCTCCAATAGGGGAAGACGCCGAAATCTTCCCTTCTGATGGATTAACCTCGCCGGAAGATACAAAAGAAAAAACAAGTTCCTCTTCCTCAATCTCATCATAAACAGTTACTACAGACCCGAATCCAATCCTGTCATCAGGAATATCTGATACATTTATATCATTCAGCTGATTAAGCTGTTCTGTTAACTGGGCTATTCTGGCCTGGACAAATGACTGCCTTTCACGTGCTGCATGATACTCTGCATTTTCCTTAAGATCACCATATTCCCGGGCTTCCGCAATTTTTTTAGGAAGTTCAATCTTAAATTCGTTTTTCAGCTTTTCCAGTTCATCCCGCAAGTCCTGTTTTTGAGAATTAATATCTTTAGTACCAGTCATTCTTTTCTCCTGTCCAATTAAGGTTTAACCCCTCTTTCATCTTCAGAAAGCTTAATAAGCAGTTTTACTTTATTATCTCCATCCATTTTAAGCGTAAAACCGTTTTCTTTTAAAGTTTTTTCAATCCTGTAAGTCATTAAATCAATAATTTTATTTCCCATTTTGTTCGTCCCTGAACATTTTTTTTCTGCTGACAGTCCCATCAGCATCAGGCATAGGCCCTTTAAATATTATTTCGGTAACAAGAGGTAGCTTACTGACCCCTTTTTATAATTTTAACAGCCCTTGGCTGAAAAATTGAGCTGTTTTTTGTAATACCGGAAAAAATCTTTATAACAAAAAAAGATAAAACAAAAAAAAGAACTCCAAGAATAGCAGATGCATTATCTTTATCAAGCATTAAATATTCATTATACATGTGCCCCGCATAAAGACCCATAAAAAGAAAAATAACAGGCATAAGATAAATCACAAGAGAAGCAGCAACAATACCGGAACTTTCGACCGTAAATATTACAGTATCCCCCTCTTCAGCGGCAAGGGAATTTTCCATTGTTATATTTCTCACTTTCCCGCTTTCACTCATAATACACCCTTTTTTAGCAGAACAGGATGCACACATGGCATGAGGATTGCACTGCACAACAATGTCAGGTCCCTTTACTTCAATCACAACCCCCTGTTCTGTTTCAATCTCACTTTCCTGTATTTTCAAGAATAATCACCTCTCCATAGGGTTTAAGATCATTGGCAAGATTTTTATTACCTGCAATTACAGTAATTGTTCCACTACCAAAAAGAAGCTTTGCTTCCTGCAGTATCTCCTCTGCAGTGACACTTTTTATATTATCCGTATAATCATTATAATAATTTTTATCCAGGTTATTATAATCAATATCCAGATAATTGGACAAAAGACTTGAAATATTTTCAAATTTAAAAATAAAGCTGTTTATTATAGACTCTCTCGCCCATAAAAGTTCATTTTCAGGAACAGCTTTTTCTGTCATTTCATCAATATTCTGCTTAATAAGAGAAAGGACAAGAGGCACATTTTCATTCCGGGTCTGCACAAAGGACATAAAAACACCGGTGCTGTACCTGTTTCTCACAAGGGAAAATACTGAATATGCCAGACCTCTTTTTACCCTTATTTCACTGGTAAGCCTTGAATTAAAAGAACCTCCGCCAAGTATATAATTCATAACATTAAGCGCGTAATTACCTTTATAGCTTAATTCCGGAGCGTAAGTGCCTGTAACTATTGTAGCCTGATCAAGATCCATCGGGATAAGGAATATCTTACCCCGACTGGCAGCAAGAGACTTCACTGCGCAATCCCTGTCAGCACTGTAGTAAACTCTATCTCCAGAATTGATTTTACTGAAACTCCCTTCTGCAGACTTGAAAAAAGTATCCGCTTTAATGGACGAGGAAACTGCTATGCTTATATTGCCCCCTCTGAAATATTTATGCCAGATATTTTCCAGATCAGATGGGGTCACAGAATTAATTGTTTTTTCCGAAGATACACCGCCATACCCGGAACCGCAGAAAATAATTTCCCTCAGTTTTTCAAAGGCCAGGTCAGCAGGATTATCTCTACTCCTTTTCACCTGTTCCAGAACCAGTTCTCTGGCGGAATTAAGACTTTTTTCATCAAAAAGAGGATTTAATAAGATATCGGAAAGAATATCAAATGCCAGATCACTGTGCCTGCTTAATATTTTAAGTTCAACAACAGTATTTTCCCATCCGGGTACAAAATTGATTTCCCCGCCCACTGACTCAAGAACACTGTATAATTTATTTCCCGGATAATTTTTCGTACCGGCAATAGATAAAGTTCTGGCCAGCAGTTCGGAAACGCCTGCACTGCTTTTTTCTTCATAGAGCCTGCCATAGCCTATTGATACATAAAAAACAGTTCTGGGAAGATCATCCTTTATATGGAAAACTCTCACTCCATTATCAAGTAGGACTGATTTAATATCCGGCATCTTAACATCATCCAAAACAGAAGAGAAAGACCAGGATTGGAATAGAAAAACAATAAACAGCGTAAAAATAAACATGGTAAAAATATTTTTTTTCATTCCACACCCCGGCTGTCTCTCAGAATTCCCACAGTCCTGTTTTTATCAGTCATATAAGTATCCACAGCACTTTGAACATCTTTTACGGATACACGGTTTAAACTCTCTGTATAACCTGCCAGATATCGCCAGTTTTGTAAAACAGTTTCATAATAACTTAAAGTCCTTGCTATAGACTCATTGCTGTCCATCATAAACAGAAAAGAGGATTCGCTTATACTTTTCACTCTTTCAAGTTCATTTTCTGTAACACCTGCCCTGAAAAGATTTATCTCATTTATTATCTCTTTTTCAAGTTCCTCCGGAGTTACCCCGTCTGCGGGTGCAGCATAAACAAGAAACATATTATCATAGCGAACACCCGGTGCACCATTCCAGGTATAAACTGCTGAGGCAATTTTTTTATCAAGCACAAGGGATTTATACAGTCTGGAAGATTTCCCATCTCCAAGGGCAGTTGAAATAACATCAAAAACTGAATCTGCAGGGTCAGGAGCAGTCGGCTTTTTCCAGCCCATAATTAAAAACGACCGGGATTTAAAAAAAACATCCACTCTCTTTTCACCATTCTGGGCCGGTTCGATTATTTTAACCTCTTCAGGAGCCGGGCCCGATTTTATCTCACTAAAATACTTATTTACAATTCTATAGGTTTCATCTGTATCCTGTTTCCCGACTATTGTGATTGTCATCCTTGAAGGAATATAATGGTCCCTGTAAAATCTGCGTATATCGTGTATAGACATATATTTAATATTTGAAGCCCAGCCTATTACAGGATGCCTGTATGGATGAGCCTTGTAAGCTGCAGCAAAAAAAGCCTCACTTAAAAGACCGTTCCCGCTGGAATCTGTGCGCATGAGCCTCTCTTCAATAATATTATCCCTTTCTTTGTAATATTCTCTCAATACAGGGTTCTGAATTCTTTCTGCTTCAATTTTTGCCCAGGTCTCAATTTTATCAGCAGGCAGCTGAATATAATATCCTGTCATATCCTTAGAGGTTGAAGCATTAAGGCCTATCCCCCCCATTTCTGTATAAATTCTGTCATAGGGAGAACTGATTATATATGATTCATGCTTCTTCTGAAGCATTTTAAGTTCCTTTTCAAGTTCCGGTATAGCTGCATTTCCAGGACTTGCAAGCTTAAGACGATCCAGAGTTTCTCCTACAGCCTCTATTCTTTGAAGAATTTTCTCTTCACTTTTAAAATCCTTAGTCCCAAGCTTTTCCGTGCCTTTAAAAAGCATATGTTCAAGAATATGCGCTGCCCCTATCGAATTATAGCTTTCATCAGCCGATCCGACACGAAAAGATATACGCAGTGAAAGTGTCGGTGAATAACCTCTATTTACCATGAGCAGCGTAATACCGTTTGGAAGCTTTTTTTCTACAACCTTTTCCAGGAAATATTTACCCGCATCAACACTGCCGCTGGGAGTATCCCCCAGGGCTGCAATGGAAATAAAAAAAATAAATATAAAAATAACTTTTCTCATTATGCCTCTTTAATTCTTTTTACAGTATTCATTCAACTTTTTCTTTTTTCACTGTCTCTTATTATTTCTTCAGCAAGAAGTCTCAATTTAGGATGGATCTTTACCTCTACTTCTCCTGTTGATTCAGGTTCCACTGTTTCTTCTTTCCTGTCTTCGGAATCTTCTTTCAAAAGTCTTCCCAGGGCAAACATCATACGGTCAAAAATTTCATCAACACGATCTTTACGATTTACCATCTTATAAAATTTTAAAGCAATAAGCGGCAGCTTCTTGTCATAAAAATAGTAATCTGCAACCCTGGTGATTCCGTCCCTGTAACCTGTCTGCACAAAAATAGCAGCAGCCCCGGTAATGTCACCTTTGTTAAAAAGTTCATTGCCTTTGCGAATAAGACTTACTCTCTCATCATTATCCATAGCAGGACCTCAAAATATAAATATGTATAAACACCCCGGTTTTTGTTAAAAAAAATTAACAGCCCCACATTGCCTTAATCCTTTCTTAAACGTTGACTTTCAAAAAAAAAAGTTAAAACAAGTAAAATCTTGACAACAATAGCAGTCAAAGGAATAATTCTAATGACCCTGAAACGTTTAAACATTTTCTGATATTATTATCTGTTAATTCAGCCTTAAACTTAACGTTAATATGGTCTTTTATCAA
>CAYYKZ010000154.1:0-6703 GCA_964468455.1 uncultured Leptospirales bacterium
AGCGGCACAGGAAGTGCCGGCGGCACAGGAAGTGCCGGGGGATTTGGGGGATAAAGAGAAAGAGATGCCGCTGGCTGTAATGTAATCAGATTCGGAATAGACAGGCGTTCCTGCACCTGCTTCACTGAGCAGGTTATCCAGTATCCGGGCGTTTTTAATGTCTGATTTTATTTCTTCAATTGGCCGCTTTTTAAAGGGAATATCTGTTTTATAAACAGGGCAGAATCCGCATTTCTTCCAGTAACAGTTTCTCGTGAGTCTGAAGGTAAGACTGTTATTTTCTGTTGGAGGACGAATTGAACATATTTCAAAAGGATTTACCGACGATAATATCTCTTTCTTCACCAGTTATCTCTTCAGCTGTATTTAAAAAACTCTAATATACAACTATAATTCAGATATCAGTTTAAGTCAAGAATAATGTGTTTAAAAAAATAACAATGGGAAGAGGGTCAGAGCCTGCAGAGTTCGGAGAAAGATAAAGGCTCTGACCCCATATGATGTATCAGTAATCTTCGAGAGGTTCATCAGCCATATTTAGATTTATATGGCAATACCCCCCAGGATTCTTTGTAAGATACTCCTGATGGTACTCCTCCCCCTTATAGAAAACATTAAATTCTGATACTTCTGTTACAATCTTATTATATTTACCGGAATCAGTAAGTTTTTTAATAACTTCATCAATTATCTGCTTCTGTTCTTTGCTGTTATAAAAAGCGGCAGACCTGTACTGTGTACCCACATCATTACCCTGCCTGTTTAAAGATGAAGGATCATGAATCCTGAAGAAATGCCTCACCAGAGTTTTGTAATCGATTTCAGATGGATCGAAATACACAAGAACAGATTCGGTATGTCCGGTCTTCCCTGTAATAGTCTCCTCATAGGTAGGATAAGGAGTCTTTCCACCTGAATATCCTGACATAACTTCTTTCACGCCTTTTATTTTAGAAAAATAAGCCTCTACGCCCCAGAAACATCCTGCGGCAAATACAGCATAATTCCACCCCCTCTCTGAAGCATAAACTTCAGGGAATAGATACATTAGCTCACCATATCCCTCTTTTTCCATATCTCCAGCCGGAATAAACTTTAAGGAGGCTGAATTAATACAATACCTCAAGCCTGTAGATTCCGGACCGTCATTAAAAACATGTCCCAGATGTGAATCAGCATTTATACTTTTAACCTCTACACGAGTCATGCCAAAGCTGCTGTCTTTAATATAGTTAATACCTCTTTTATTTATAGGTATTGTAAAGCTGGGCCAGCCTGTACCTGAATCAAACTTTTCAGTAGAGCTGAAAAGGGGTTCACCTGAAACTATATCCACATAAATTCCAGGCCTTTTATTGTCCCAGTATTCATTACTGAATGCGGGCTCTGTCCCCTTTCCCCTTACAACCCTGTACTGCTCAGGCGAGAGTTTCTCTTTAAGTTCCTGATCTGTATATTGTTCACTTTTCATTGCATCATTTTCTTCTGAATCAATTATTTTAAACTTCATTTTTTCCTCCATATTCTTTACATCCATGCAGGATAATATTGACGATGATGTTATTACCAAAAGTATCAACATATAATATTTCATATTTTACCTTCTAAACTTTATCTGAACTAAAAAATATGACTTACCATATTTATAATTGTTACGATTATTATAACTAAACAGATTGCAAGTTGCCCCTGCACATGGGGTCAGAGCCCTATTTCAGAAAATCACATTTTTTTAAAAAAAACCTCAGTTAACCGGAAAAAAATCAAACAAAATGACACCAGATTCGTTTATATAACAAAACCTTCTTAAAACTGGGAAATAATTATGGCCAGAAAACCACGAATAATTGCACAGGGCAAAACCCATCACTGCTACACCCGTTGCCATGGGAAAAAGGACCTTCTTAAAAGCAGTTATGGAAAAAAATATTTTATTGAAGCCATTAAAAAATGTCAGGAAAAGTACGAATTTAATCTTATCGCAGCTGAACCAGTAGGGAATCACATTCATCTGATCATTCAGACCGTTGATAATCATGAAACGGTGTCACAGATAATGCAGTATATTAAAGCACGAATAGCTGAAATGTATAACAGAGCTACCGGATCATGTGGAGCTTTCTGGAATGAACGCTTTGGTTCAACAGTAATTGAGGAATCGGAAAATCCGCAGCAATATCTTCTATGGCTTCTGTGGTATATAGGGTATAATCCTGTAAGAAAGGGGTTATCATCCGACCCCAGAAAAAATCATGTTGGTTTTATAAACATATATCTTGATGAAAATGTTGAGCTGGAATTAAAAATTACGCGTCATTATTTTTTTCAAAAGCTGGGAGACTCGTTTAAGTCATGTGTAAAACAATTTCTTTGTTATGAGGAAGCCTATCTGAAAAGGATTGCAGTTTATTCATAACAGGAGAATAACAGTGGAGAGAAAGGGGTCAGAGCCTCTCTTTTTTTACACTTATTCAGGCATGTAATCCGGCAGAATTCCCTTTAAAAACCCTCTGATTTCACCGCTCTTCATTTCCGGAATCTGATTTTTTACCGCTGATATAAGTTCTCCATAAACTTTTTCTGATATTTCAATGCTGTCTTTCTTCACAAGATAGATACTGCGATTCCCTGTTTCCAGTATATCCGCATCTTTATAGAATAGTTCTTCAAAAAGTTTTTCCCCGGGTCGTAAACCGGTATACTCAATCCTTATATCCTCTCCCGGGGTCAGACCCCTCATCAGAATCATCCTTTCTGCTATATCTTTAATTCTAAACTGCTCACCCATATTAAGTACAAATATTTCCCCCTCCCCGGACATCGCGGCAGAATTAAGCACCAGGAGTGAAGCTTCCGGAATACTCATAAAATAACGTTTCACGTCGGGGTGTGTAACTGTAACAGGCCCGCCCCGGTCTATCTGTTCATTAAAAAGAGGGATTACAGAACCGCGGCTTCCAAGCACATTTCCGAATCTAACCACTGCGGTATTAAGCCCCAGGATGTTTCTGTAATAGCCTGTAATAAGCTCACCAATTCTTTTGGTAGCACCCATAACACTGGTGGGCCTCACAGCCTTATCTGTTGAAATAAAAACAAACTTTTCAACACCATTCTCCAGTGATGCCCTTAAAACATTGTCGCATCCAAGTACATTATTCTGCAGCGCCTCTGCTTCATTAAATTCCATGAGTGGAACATGCTTATGAGCAGCTGCATGGAAAACAATGTCAGGTTTTTCACTTTTGAATATCCCGGATAGAAGTCTGTAGTCTTTTACATCCGCAATCCTGTATTCAACTTCAGGGAAATCCTGCCCCATTATTTTACTGTATCCTGCCATGGAACAGGAAAGATTATAAATAGAGTTTTCTCCCCGCCCCAGCGCTATTATTTTTTTAACCCTGAATTTTAACAGCTGCCTGCATATTTCAGATCCTATGCTTCCGCCAGCTCCGGTTATGAGCACCTTTTTACCATGGAAAAAACTCTCCATGAGATTCATATCAATAGAGAACTGATCCCTTTCAAGGATATCTGAATAATCAAACTCTTTCAGAGAAGGGAAAATAGGAACTGAATCAAAAAACTTTTCAGCAGAAGGCACAATATATAAATTAATACCTGAGCTGAAGGACATTACAGAGGAAATAATATCAGAAATAAAGGGAGAGCTGGCAGATGGCACTGCAACAATTACATCAGTAACATTATAGTCTCGGCAATAATTACTTATTTGCGATACTGGCCCTAAAACCGGCACCCCTTCCAGAGATGAGCCGATTTTTCCCTTATCATCATCTGCAAATCCGGCAATTCTGCGGTCAAGCCCTCTCTGCTTAAGCTCCTTAAACAGGGCTATACCAGCCTCACCTGCACCTACTATGAGTATTTTATTAAAAGTTTTCATTTTCACCCGCAACCAGGAAGATTTGAAAGAGTGAGGCTCTGACCCCTGTTATGCTCTGACCCCCAGATCATATCCGCAATTACCGCAACTGCTGCCATTTAAATCTTTTATCACAGTGTGATAACCGCTTCTGCTGATTACCAGATTTTTGCAGGCAGGGCAGACTGTATCACTTCCGGTATTTATTCCATGGAGGTTTCCTGTAAAAACAAAATCCAGGACTTCTGATGCTGCTTCGTAAATGTCGAGCATGAACTCAATATCTGTAGCCGGCTCATTATATTTATAGGAAGGATGGTACCTCGATATGTGCCATGGTATCCCCTTATTTACAGAGGCAATAAATTCCGCTGTTTCCATCATTTCATCAAAATTATCGTTTATCCCTGTAACAACAAGTGTGGTTACCTCTACAAGGCAGCCGGCTGCATAGGCGTTTTTTATGGTTTCCTTTACTGGTTCAAGGCCACCTTTATGAATCCTTTTATAATTCAATTCATCATAGCACTTTAAATCAATGTTCATTGCATCAATAAAGGGTAGAAGTTTCGCCAGGGGCTTTTCATTTATAAAGCCGTTAGTAACCATGACATTTTTAATACCACGCTCCCGTGCGGCACGGGCAGTGTCATATACATATTCATACCACACAACAGGTTCGGAATATGTATATGCAATCCCTGCTGAATTATTATCCACAGCAAGGGCAACAATTTCTTCAGGTTTTCTGTAAGATGATGACGCGGAAGCATTCTGTGAAATGGACCAGTTCTGACAATAGGGACACTTAAGGTTACAGCCTCTTGTGCCAATGGATAAAATTTGTGAGCCCGGATAAAAATGGTAAAGCGGTTTTTTTTCAATGGGGTCCATTGCCAGGGAAGTAATCTCCCCATAATTTTCAGAATATAAAACACCTCCCCTGTTTTTACGAATACCGCAAATTCCTGAAGATGACTCTTTTATTAAACAGTTATGAGGGCATAAAGTACACTTTACCCCCCCGGTTTCCTTTAGATAAAACTGTGCTTCATTTAATGGCATACATTTATTTCCGGTAATTATACCCTGATATTGTTTGAATATAAATTCTTAAGTATCTATACAAGCCGGTACAAATAAATACTATTTTCACTGGTACATATAACCGGAACTGATTAATTGATAAATATTATCGATATCATATTTGTCAGGCGGTTTTTTCACCGCCATCTTCCTCATCTCCCTTACGGGATTTTTTTTCATAGGGTTTAATCATTTCACATTTACCTTCAAATACCACGCCATCAGAAATAACCAGCTTCTTTGTTCTGATATTACCGTAAAGCTTGCCATTAGTATGAATCTCAAGCCTGGTGACAGCCTCAATATTGCCGTAAACTGTTCCTTTAATAATAACAGTATCTGCCTTTATATTAGCTTTTACCGAAGCCTCCTCCCCTATTACAAGATATCCGCCTGATGATATTTCACCATCAAATTTCCCATTAATCTGAAGAGACTTTTTGAATGTAAGGTCGCCCGTAAATTCAGTATTTTTGTTAAATACAGTTGATATCATCCCTATATCATAAACAGGATTCTTATTAACCTGAATTATCTTTTTAGCCATTATCTATTTCCTTGAATAAAGATTATTTGCCATTTCTATTTTATATTGTGCCAAAGCAGCTTTCTGAAAGATTCTATTTTGTTGTCATAGTAAATACACCATCCCAATCATCATGGGGAGGGTTTTCGAGATAATTTTTTGATCTTTCCAGATATAATCCGGAAGGGCCGTCAGCAGGATCAATTTTCAAAGCTTCTTCAAAATGATTAATAGCTTCTGTCCATTTTCTCTGT
This sequence comes from uncultured Leptospirales bacterium, assembly GCA_964468455.1. GTDB lineage: Bacteria > Spirochaetota > UBA4802 > UBA4802 > UBA5550 > JBBAGC01. The sequence continues at coordinate 5,756 of CAYYKZ010000154.1, forward strand.
TTATATGCGGCAAGACCAAGATTATATAACTTTAAAAGCTCCTCTTTCTCTTTTGTTATCATGCACATCACCGCCTTTTATTGTAATGGGAACCTGAATCAGCATAATCAGGCACTTTAGTTATTTCAATACTTACGATCAACAATAAAAGAGATAAGCTCCTTTATACTTCTTTTATAAACAGAATCAGGAAATGATTCCAGTCTTTTTTCAGCGCTTACTGCATAGTCAGATGCAACAGAAAAAGAATAATCAAGAGCACCTGAATCTGTTACTATTTTTTTAACTTCAGGCCAGTAAGCTTCATCAGGATCTTTTGCAAATTTTATAATCCCCTCTTTTTCAGATTCCTTTCCATTTGCAAGCACATAAATAAAAGGAAGAGTTATTTTCCCGTCCTTAAAGTCATTGCCTGCGTCCTTTCCGGTAACTGCGCTGTCGCTGAAATCGAGTGTATCATCTACTATCTGAAAAGCATATCCCACTTCAAGACCGAGATTGTACATTTCATCACACTCTGAATCAGTGCAGCCCCCTTTTATTGCACCCATAGTGGTGCTTGCTGCCATAAGGCGTCTATAATAATGCTCTTCAGTTATTTTGTCAATATTGGAATATTCTATCTGATAGAGTTCACCTTTTACCATTTCATTGGTTGACTCAGCAATTATGTTTAATATGCGTTTATCTCCATCTTTTACAGCAATATTGACAGCAAGGGCATAAAGATAATCTCCGGCAAGAACTGCTACCTTATCGCCAAATTTTCCGGGAACTGAAATATTCCCCCTGCGCATAAATGATTTATCGATTATATCATCATGTATCAATGAGGCTCCATGAATTATTTCAACTGCAGCAGCAAGATTAATTGCCTCATCATTAACAGAAGACCCCTTTAAAGCTGAACATAACAGAACAAGCGAAGCCCTTACCTTTTTACCACCC
>CAYYKZ010000155.1:0-4183 GCA_964468455.1 uncultured Leptospirales bacterium
AAATCATACTCATACGCATCCAGAACTCTAGCACGTACAATACTGTTAACCCTCTCCGGACCAGAGGTCAAGTAAAAAACGCCGTCAACCTCAGGGGCATCATAAATCGAACGTCCTATGCATGTCTCAGGATCAATGCTTTCCTCAACAATTACATCTATCTCGGTCCCGATAAAAGAATTCATTTTTTCTGCAGAAATATCCCGCTGAAGGGACATTACAGAATCATATCGGGCCTGTTTCTCTTCAGCTGAAACATTATCATCCATAAGAAATGCTTTCGTATCATCCTCCGGAGAAAACATAAAACAGCCCACTTTGTCGAGCCTTGCTTCTTTTAAAAAATCAATAATTTCATTAAATTCCGCTTCTGTTTCACCCGGATAACCTACCATAAAGGTAGACCTTATAACTATATTTTTGACCCGGCTTCTCAGTTTTTTTACCAGTTCCAGGTAAATATCATACCCCCCTTTTCTCCCCATTGAAGAAAGTATTCTGCTGTTAATATGCTGAAAAGGGATGTCTATATAGGGAACAACTTTTTTATTCTGCGATATAAGGTCAATTATATCATCGGTAATATTATCAGGATGGCAATATAAAAGCCTTATCCATCTAAGACCGGGAATCAGGGAAATCCTTTCAACAATGTTAGCCAGGTTGACATCGCCCCACTTGTATGAGGCAATATCCTGTGCTATAATAACAAGCTCCAGTGCTCCTTTACTGACAGCATCCAGTGCTTCAGCATAAATAAAGTCCGGATCAAAAGGCTTATGGCCGCCGCGGATTAATGGAATAGCGCAATAACTGCAGTTATTGGAACAACCATCGGATATTTTTATATAGGAATAGGGAGGATTTGAATATAGTTTTCTCCTTTCCGATTTTATCTGATTTATTTTTATATCAAAAGCTGAAGCGAGTTCAGGAACAAAGGAGGAGTCCGGTATGGGATAGAGGAAGTCTATTTCAGGGATATCATTTTTTATTTCATCAAAATAACGTTTCGTTAAACAGCCAATTGCAACGATTTTCTTTCCGGGAAATTGGAGAGGATTTTTCTCAGCGGCAGATGATTCTTTGAGATTTACCGCCTCAAAGATTACTTCAATTGCCTCTTCCTTGGCTTCTTTTATAAAACCGCAGGTATTAATAATAATTATATCTGCATCTTCTGATGATATTGACGGTGAAAATCCGGCAGAAATCATCTCACCGTTAATCCTCTCAGAATCAACAAGATTCTTTGAGCATCCAAGTGATATTATATAAAAAGAAAGTTCAGAAGAAAGAAACAACTCATCACCAGTCTTTAACATCAATATGGTAGAGGTTCGGATTCTGAACATCTTTCTTCCAGGTAATCACCTTATTGGCAACCTGCCCTGTCTTTCCGAATGAAAAATCCTTCCCATTAATTTTAGCGTTTATTCCGCCTGCATTCCCGATTTTAACCTGAATATATTCAGAAGCTTCCCATCTCTGATTAGATCCTGCCGGCATAAAACCACGCTGTTTCAGATTGCCATCAAGGTATATTTCCAGAAAAGATTTCTGAACAAACCTGACTTCAAATATTATTTTAAGGCTTTTATTGCTTTGAGCAATTACCTTTGTATTATCGCCATCAACAGGCTCAATACTATCATCCTCTTCAACTACTTTTTCCTGGACATCAAGTTTCTTCCCGAGAGATACCATAATCTTAGCCCTGCTTTCAGTAAGCCCCTTAAGAGTAATGATTAACTCCCTGGAACACCCTGCCAGAGTTACAGGCATATCCTGATCCAGTTCAAGTGTTATATCACTGGAATCATCCATAAATGAAATAACTACGTTTCTTTCCTGAACCTCTTTGAGGAGAAAAACAACCTCTTTATTTTCAACAAGAAAGAGTGCCGCTTCACCCGCATATAGAAGAGTAAAACCTTTTTCTCCGGAAAGCTGAAGATTGCGTATATTGCTTATCCTGGAATTCTGTTTTTCTTCATATTCTTTTTTTATTTTTGAAAGAGAATCGGAATCATACACTTTAACATCAGATCGGGTCAGACTCCAGATCCCCCATACAACAATTAAAGAAACAAGGGCAACTCCTGCATAAAAAAATAAATTCTTATACATATCGAAAAAATTTCCCAATGCGAGAACCATGGAAGGCTTCGTGGGCCGGGTAAGTTCTTCAATAGGTGTTGCTGATTCACCTATTTTATACCCCTTATAAAGCATTATTATTTCCTCAGCATCAAGCTTAAGATATTCCGAATATGATTTAAGAAACCCGATTACATAGGTTTCACCCGGGAATTTATCAAAATCCTCATCTTCAAGAGCTTCAATATAAATTGAGGAAATATTAGTATCAGCTGCTACTTCCTTAATTGAAATTTTTCTTGATTCCCTTACACTCTTAAGCTTTTCACCAATGCTTTCCACTTCTATTCCTCTGACATCATGGGATTTTTAAGCACCCTTGCTCTCGCAGGGACATCCAATTTAAAAATACTCTCCGGAAGATCCAGATTCTTTTTAATATCTGTAAGTACTATACTTACCTTTTTGCCTGTTGATGTAACACCTTCAGCTCTGGTAATAAAATAATCCTCATTTACCTGAAGATTTATTTCACGATATCCGCTTCTGCTCTCCTTCTGTTTCAATTCAAGGGTATATCTTTTAGAACCGTCTTTCATTGTTTCAGGCTGCTCCTTTGAAGCGAACCTGTAGTGATATTTAGAAAATAAACTTTTGAGCCCCGATTCAGACCCGGAAGAGAATAATCCTGCATCAGATTTAAGATCCTGCTCGGCAACAACATTCAGAGAGGGTATATATATCCACATCATCTTACCATTGGATACAATCTTCTGATTTGAGGGCTGATAGAAATCCATAACTATCCGGTCTGAATTCTTAAACCGTATAACACCTCTCTGTACACTTTTTTTACCGTACCTTTCAGATTCGATAGTAAAATTTGCCTGATAGGATTCCAGCTCCCCATAAGCGGATCTGATTTCTTTTACTATGTCGCCTACAGTAATAAAATCAAATTTATATGCTGACAGGGCAGAAGCGAAAAATACAATTATGGATAGAGTAAGAAGATATTTTAATTTTTTCATTTTATTCATCAGTTATTTATTTTATATGCTGAATACCGATTAATATGTTTATCCTGATATTCATTTTATAGTTTATAAAAGGCTTTATAAAAGTCAATACCAAAAAATTAAGCATCTTGTAAACGAATTTTTTAAAGACTAAAAATTAAAATCCGGATTAAAATACTGGACAAAAAGGCCCTCACCTGTATCTTAGAATCAGAATCTGATTTGTCAGGAGAATAAATGAAAGCAATATTTATAGGAAACAGAAAACTACGGGAAATAGATCTCCTGGACCCGCAGCTTGACGAGGAATTTTATATAATAATGAATGAATACTCACTGATGGAATCTCACATCATATACTTTTCAGCAGGTGAATCAAAGATAAAAGAAATCATGATAAAAAAAGAACCAACCTATTCTGTTTAAAAACCGGTATTTATTTATCAAATCGCATCCCTTTGCTCATCAGCTATGATTTCAATAAGGATATCTGCAATTCCAGGGTCAAGTTTTCTTCCTTTTTCATAAGTTAACACAGTTAATGCTTCTTTATGTCCCATACCTCTGCGGTAAGGCCGGTCTGATATAATTGCATCATATATATCAGCAGCAGCTAAAATTCTGGCCATCAATGGAATATCTCCACCGCTAAGACCGTAGGGATAACCGGACCCGTCCCAGTGCTCGTGGTGAAATAAAACACCTTTAATAAATCTGTCGTATCCCGGAATGCTTTCAATGATAGAAGCTCCACTCTCCGGATGAGACTTAATTATTGCGAATTCTTCATCTGTGAGTCTGCCCGGTTTATCCAGAAGCAATTCCGGAACCCCGATTTTACCAATATCATGCAGGACTGCAGCAATTTTAAGATCTTCTACAAAATCCTCCTCAAGCCCTGATTTCAAGGCTATTTTCTCCGAGTATAATGATACACGGCTGCTATGTCCTCCTGTCCATCTGGATTTTGCATCAATGGTTTTTGACAGTGCCTCAAGTATCCCCAGATATAAATTCTCCTTTTCTTCGAGAAAGCGGAGGCTTTTCATTGCCACTCCAACCTG
>CAYYKZ010000155.1:4283-6679 GCA_964468455.1 uncultured Leptospirales bacterium
ACCTTTTTCAAAATGTGTCAGAAGATGATACCTCTCTTTTTCAGCCTCTTCCATAACCAGTGTTACCGTACATTCACTGAAAAGCTCCGATACAAATGATGTTACCCTGTAAATAAGATCCTTACGTGAAACTGTTGCAAGTACCGCCTTGTCAATTCTGTTCATTATGGCAATGCTCTTCATTCTTTCACTCAGGTCATTAATATAAGCCCCTATTTTATCCGCCATAAGGTTAAGGGACCCTGTCAGTTCACCTATTTCATCTTCGCGTATCTGTTTTGTTTTTACAGTAAAATCACCGGAAGCTATCAATGCTGCCTGACGGTTAAGATCCTTCACAGGACGGGCAATAAAACGTGAACTCCATTGAGCAAGTATAAATGCAAAACCTGCAATGAGCAGAAAATATGCAGATATAACCTTCACTCCTCCAACAAGTTCAACAACACCCTTTCTGTTCAGCCTTAATTCCATCAGGTAACGATGTTTATCAACCGGCCGGGTAAGATTAATCCATACTGAAACATAACGCCCCCAGAGTACAGAGAGCGGAGAAAATGAAAAGGCGCCGTTTCCGGCAAGAGCATCATCATCTTTAAATGGAACTTCACCAGCTGGTTTAAAACCAATTACCTCACCCCTTGAGAATATGAGTTCCTGCCACTTTTCTTTATCATTTTGTGAATAGTATACCTTAAACCATATTACACCATTATTAACAAATATTTCATTCTCCAGGATACTCCTGAATGGTAGAGACTCTCTATAATCTGTATAAAAATTATCTCCCGACATTCCTGAAATAAAATCACCGGGCAAATCACTCTGCTCCAGGCCTGATCTTACTATGAGTGCCGCTATTTTATTAAAATTATAAGTTGCCACTGTACGAAAAACCAGGAAGGAAAAAGCAGCAATAATAATCCCGAAGATTGTAAAATAAATCGTGAGCTTATACTTTATCTTGAGATTTCCATAAAGCCGGTATAAAAAGGATCTGTAGAAACTATTAAGGATTTTTTCGATTCTTACCATATTCTGTCATGCCGTTAGTTTTTGGCCTGTCAATCTCCAATAAACAATATTTCACCAATATTCAGTATTCTGAATTTTTCAGGATTAAGATTCTGTTTTTCTATTTCCCTTTTAAGATCAAGTCCCGGATATCCAGGAGGGTTATCACCCAGTTTAAAGGCTCCCCACTGTGCAGGGATAAAATACTTTGCACCAAGGTCGGCAAAAGCCTGTATAGACTCTTTTACATCTACATGCGCATAATGCATAAACCATCTGGGATGATAGGCCGTTACCGGCATTATTGCATAATCTATATCCTTAAATTTTACACCAAACTCCCTGTAACCAATAAAATAACCGCTGTCCATGGCAAGATAAATTTTATGCCCCCCTGCCTCCAGCAGATAACTTGCCCATAGTGATTCATTAACTCCCTGATTTATCCTTCTTGACCAGTGCTGTGCCGGAAGACATATAAGCTTTACTCCTTTTTCGAAATCTATTTCATCCCACCAGTTCATTTCCTGAACATTTTTACCAGTCCACCCCTTAATCATTTTTTCAAGCCCCATTGGCACAAAAAAAACTGAATTTACAGGCATTTTTTTTATGCTCTCTTTGTCAAGATGGTCATAATGATTATGAGAAATTATCACATTCACGGAATCAGTAAGTTTACCGAGCTCCTCTAAAGACAATCCTGGTGGGGTTTTCCTTGCAGGCAGAAGAGCTCTTTTGGTAAACATTGGATCTGTTATCCAGTATTCCCCTTTAATACGAATCAGGAAGGTATTATGCCCTATCCATAAAATAAAATCCCTGTTGCCGCTTTCTATAATTTTTTCGTATGCACCCTTTATATACTGAGGAAAATAATTTTCCTCCTCATCGCTATATTTTTCCTTTTCAGATAAACGCCATTTAAGAAAATTTGAAAATCCTGAACGGTCCATTTCCATCCAGGGATTAAAGTATTTACCATCCCTGTAGTTTTCCGCATAAAGCTTTTCCCTTTCAGTTTTTTCCACAGCCTCTTCCCATAATTTTTCGTCAAAGCTGTTTTTACCTGTTGAGCATGCTGTTATTAAAAGAAGAATTAATACTGAAATTATTTTTTTCACAAAATTACCCCCTTTTTTTTAAAAAAAACAGGTTAGTTACTTGACTATTTAAGAATTTTAAACTATTATAAATATATAAAATTTCAGAAAAAAATGGTGATAAAAATGAAAAATAATATAAAAAATCAGACAAATGAAATACAGGAAGTTACGAAAGAGCAGGTAGAAAATCTTCTCAATTCTCTGGCATGGATATGAACAAACCCATAAAACCTCCTTTTAAAAAACAAATACAAGATTATTATAAACTAAAAAATC
>CAYYKZ010000156.1:0-6671 GCA_964468455.1 uncultured Leptospirales bacterium
TGATCCGCCTGAAACATCAATTAAACCGGATTTGAATTATATTTCACCTAATTATGACGGCAGGCAGGATTATGTAATTTTTGATACAGAAGTGAAGGATCAGAGTCCTGTTAAGGGGTGGCGGCTTCAGATATTTAATGAAAAGGACTTAGTAGTAAGAGAATTCCGGGTGAGCGAAAGGGACATAGAGGAGAGGCTTACTGCGGGTTCATTTTTTGCAAGACTCTTCAGCAGAAAAGAATCGATGATTGTTCCCTCCGGTATTCTCTGGGACGGAAGTGACGGCAGAGGATCTGTTTTTCCTGATGGCAGGTATAACTACTATTTTTACGCATGGGATATGAGGGAAAACATTTCTCCGGTTAAGTCCGGAACTGTTGTAATAGATACAGTCTCTCCTGAAGTGACACTCTTGCCCGGGTCATATATATTTTCTCCAAATAATGACGGGAATCTGGATAATCTTGTTATTGCTCAGAATATTAAGACTGCACCGGATGATGTCTGGACCGCAGTGATCAGAGATTACTCCGGGAAAGAAATTGTTTCATACAAGTGGCCTGGGAACAGGGTCCCGTCAGAATTTATCTGGGACGGCATGGATAGTAATGGAGATCCTGCAGTGGACGGCCTTTATTTTTACTCCATTGCCTCTGAGGATAGGGCCGGAAATAAAGCTTTCAGTGAAGTCAGGGAGATAACCCTTACAACCAGGATGGAGATTGCCGATGTCCGGCTGTCTGAGGAATTTATTTCATACAAAAGCGGTAGAAAAAATCAACTCCGGATGTTTCCTGATCTTTCAGATAGAAAGGGTCTGGAAAGATGGGAAATAGAAATTGCACACAGCAGCGGAGAAACTGTTAAAAAAATTTCAGGAGGGGGGAGTATCCCTGCTTTTGTTGACTGGAACTGTCTGGATGGAAATGGCAATGAACTTGAAGACGGCAGCTATTTTGTAACATTCAGGGCCTGGTTTATAAGCGGCAATAATCCGGAGTCCTATGCCAAAAAAATAGTTTTTGACAGCACTCCTCCGGCAGTTGCGCTATCTCATGAACCTGAACTTTTCTCTCCGGATGATGATGGTGAGAATGACCTGCTTGTTATAAAAATAAAAGCCTCGGATAACACCGGAATTAGTAGCTGGACCCTGAAAATTATTAATGAAAACAACCGTATATTTAAAACATTTTCAGGAATGGGTACGCCGCCGGAGGAAATAATCTGGGACGGCACTGGAGATTCCAGAGAGCCTGTTGAGTCTGCCTCTGATTATTTTATGGAAATTACCGCTTCTGACATGGCCGGCAATGTTTCAGAAAAAGGCAGGGATAAATTTGCTGTTGATGTTCTTGTTGTGGTCACTGAAAGAGGCCTCAAAATGCGTATAAGCAATATTGAGTTTGCCTTTGGAAGCGCGGCCCTTGGAACAAGAGGGGAAAAGATTCTTGACCGGGTGGCTGTAATTCTTGAGAAGTACGGCCGCTATAATGTTGTTATTGAAGGGCACACTGACGATATCGGTAATGATGATTATAACCGGAAGCTTTCTGAAAAAAGGGCCATTTCTGTGAGGGATTACCTGATAAAGAAGGGGATAGAACCTGCCAGAATGAAATATGAGGGGCTTGGGGAAAGCATGCCCTTTTATCCTAATACTAATGATGAGAACAGGAAAAGAAATCGGCGGGTGGAATTCCTTCTTTTGAAAGAAAAGGAATAGATGATGCGGATATTTTTTTCAGATCTGGATGGTACTCTCCTTGATCATAATACTTACAGTTTAAAGGGAGCCCTGGAAGGTATAGAACTTCTTAGAAAGGAAGATATCCATCTTGTTCCTGTTACAAGTAAGACATTTGATGAAGTTCAGGAATTAATGAATTTTCTGGGTATGAGAAGTTCCTTTGTTTTTGAAAATGGATCCGGCATAGGCATCTGCTCTGAGGGAAGGGGGTATGAATATATCATTGGAAGTCATGATATTGCTTATCTGGAAGGATTAATTCCCCTTGTTGCAGATTTTTTTAACTGTGATATTAAAATATTAAATCACATTTCTCCTGAAGAGATGGACAGGCTTACAGGGCTTGGTTTAAAAAGATCAGGGTTTGCTTTGCAGAGAAAGGGCTCTTTGCTTTTTCTTCTCTCCGGTAAAGGGGAGGGTGATATGGCTCAGCTGGGAAAGCTTAATGATTCTCTTTTTTCCTACGGGGTTAAGGTTACCAGGGGGGGGAGATTTTATCATTTAATCCCGGCAGAGTGCGGCAAAGATTACGGAGTAAAAAAAATTATTGAGTTATATGAAAAAGATAATAAAAGAGTAAGTTTAACCGGTGCTGCGGGAGATACTTTTAATGACATCCCCATGCTGAAAGAGGTTGACTATCCGTATATTGTAAAAAAAAGTGACGGAACATGGATAAAGACAGATTTTCAGGTTATCAGGACAGAAAAACAGGGGCCCTACGGTTTCACTGAGGCAGTAAAAGATTTTATTAAGAAAACAGCAGGTTTATAGATGGAACAGATTAAGGAACTTTTGTACACAATAGGTGAATTATTTACAGCTATGGCTAAAAAGGTTTTGTCATGGTTTTTAGGCCTGGAGTTTCTTAATCAGGCAATACTTGTAAATGGCATAACTGCATTTTTTGCAATCATTCTTCCGATTGCAGAATACTATATTTTTGAAACCTGGTTTGAAATAAATAATCCCCAGGCTGTTTACCTTATAGGGATTGTATTCATTATGATTGCCACTATGTATATACCCTATAGTGCAGCTTTTGTAATAAGGCTGGTCAGTAATCTCTGGTATCTGCTATGGATTCTTATTGTTTCTGCTACGGGAAGTATTTCCCAGGCACCTTATGAAATCAGTACAGGTTATTTTTTTAATATAGCTGCACCTGTAATTTATATAATCCTTTCTGTTCTATATTATCTGGGTAAAAGGGGGTAGTTGCTTTATTTTTGTAACCTGCCTGCTGCTGCGGCTTCTATTTGAAAGTACGGGTTAATCTGCACATGTATTATGCTTAATATTTTTTCTTGATTTTTTTCCGGTATTTTTTGACTTTTTACCTTCAGTTATACCGGAATAGACTGCGCTTGCTGCATGTATGATCCCGGGTATAATTGATTAACAAAAATTTAAAATGATGGTAATAAAAGGAGAATGGCAAAAATGAGTAAAAAACAATTTCAAACAGAAGTTAACCAGCTTCTTCACCTGATTATTCATTCACTCTATTCTCATCAGGAGATTTTTTTAAGAGAGTTGATATCCAACTCATCTGACGCGCTTGATAAACTCAAGTTCCTTACACTTACTGATGAAAAATTTAAAGGAATTAACTTTGACCCGCGAGTTGATATCAGCTTTAATACTGATGAAAAGACAATAACTATAAGTGATACCGGAATAGGGATGAATGAACAGGACCTGGATGAAAATCTGGGTACAATAGCCCGATCAGGGACAAAGAGTTTTTTAAACAGCCTTACAGGAGACGCACGAAAAGATTCCAGCCTTATTGGCCAGTTTGGAGTAGGTTTTTACTCCTCTTTTATGGTTGCGGATAAAGTTGAGGTTATAACAAGAAAGGCCGGAGAGGAAAACGGTTACAAATGGATAAGTGATGGTAAAGGGGAATATGAGATAGAGAAAGCTGAGCGAGACAGCCATGGAACAACAATTAAGCTTTTTCTTAACAGTGATGGAGTTGAATTTGCCAGCAGGTGGTCTATTGAGGGAGTGGTTAAAAAGTATTCTAATCATGTTCCTTTCCCGATTTTTATGCATTTTACTGACACCAGCTTTGAAGGTGAGGGAGATGACCGTAAGGAGATTAAAGAGGATAAGGTAGAGCAGATTAATTCTGCATCAGCAATATGGAAAAGATCAAAAAATGAATTGAAGGAGGAGGATTATTTTGAGTTTTATAAGCAGATTGCTCATGAAATAGAAGATCCTCTTCTTTATATGCACACAAATGCGGAGGGTACACTCGATTATTCCACACTTTTCTATATTCCTTCAAAAGCACCCTTTGATCTTTACAGGGCTGATTACAGGCCTGGTGTAAAGCTCTATGTTAAAAGAGTATTTATTACAGATGATGAGAAGGAGCTTATGCCGACCTACCTCAGATTTGTAAGGGGTGTAATTGATTCTGAAGATCTTCCCCTTAATGTGAGCAGGGAAATCCTTCAGCAGAACAGGATTATGGCAAAAATAAAATCCTCTTCAGTGAAAAAGGTTTTAAGTGAACTGGAGAACCTTAAGGTAAGGGATAGGGAAAAGTATAACACCTTCTGGAAAGAGTTTGGTATTCCAGTTAAGGAGGGATTATATCAGGATTTTGAAAACAGGGATAAGCTTCTTGACCTGGTTATGTATAAATCAACAAAGTCCGATTCATTCATTACTCTTGCAGAATATGTGGAGCGTATGGGGCCTGATCAGAATGCGATCTATTATATTACAGGAGAAAAGGAAAATGTTCTCAGGAATTCTCCTCTCCTTGAAATGTATAAAAACAGAGATGTTGAAGTTCTGATTCTTGATAATGAAATTGATGAAATTGTTATTTCAGCTGTACCGAAATATAAGGATTATGACCTGAAATCTGTTAACAGAAGTGACGCTGCTAATGATTTAAAAAGCGATGATGACAGAGACAGGGAAAAGAAAATTGAGCCCCTTGTGAAAAAGATAAAGGAAAAGCTTGGTGACAGAGTAAAGGATGTAAAAGCAAGTACAAGGCTTAGCGATTCCCCATCATGCATAGTTGCAGATGAAACTGATCCAACAGTACAGATGCAGAGTATTTTAAAAGCAATGGGGCAGGGGGATCTGCCTGACTTTAAGCCTATTCTGGAAATAAACCCGGATCATGAAATAATCCGCAAGCTTGAGAGTACCGGGGATGAGTCTGTAGTTGAGGATATCAGTTTTCTTCTTCTTGAACAGGCAATGATAGTGGAGGGGGTTGAAATAAAAGATCCCAATCAGTTTGTTGCCCGTATGAACAGAGTAATTAATAAAGCAGTCTGATAATTAGTCCCGGCCGGTATTGCCGGCCGGGGTATTATATAATTTGTCTCCCGGAGCCTCCTATGTCTGACAGTATAATTCAAATAATCAGAAACAAAAAAGCGCGGTTTGAGTATGAAATTCTTGATACATATGAAGCAGGAATTGTTCTTCGCGGCACTGAAGTAAAATCAATCCGCCAGAAGAAAGTAAATATTCAGGAATCCTATGCAAGGGTAAAGGATGGCGAGGTTTACATAGTGGGGATGAATGTTTCCGCCTATGAAATGGGGAACCGGTTTAATCATGATCCTTTGCGGGAAAGAAAACTTCTTCTTCATAAGCATGAGATAAGAAGACTTATAGGGAAACTGAATGAGAAGGGTTATACACTTGTACCTTTGAGTATGTATATTAAAAACGGAAAGGTTAAGATTGAACTGGGGCTTGGTAAAGGTAAAGCTATATATGACAAAAAGAAGACTATCCAGGACAGGGATATGAAGAGAGATATGCAGAGGGATATAAAAAAATATGTATAATCGGCTTTACAGCAGAATGAGGTAGAGAAGGAAAAAAATTAAAAGAATAAGTGTAAACAGAGAGATAAGAAGTCTGTTCCTTTCCCTGTCAGGCATTAGAGAAATATTCTGTATTTTGTATTTAAATTCCAGGAGTGAGTTAATTATTTTTTCCAGGCTTATTTTTCTGGAGAGAGATTTTTTGAAATTTTTAGTGCCCTTCGCTTTTTTATCTCCCGCAAGATCAAATTTCCCTTCTTTATACAACTCGGTGTTATCAGGATCTATAATCATATCAGAGCCGCATTGACAGGTTACTTTAATGACTCCCCTGTCAATGGGAAATCTTAACATTCTGCCGCAATCAGGGCAAGCTTTGATAAACTTCATTTATTGCTACTGGATTTCCTTTACCTGTTTCGTCATTTCCGGTATTTTCGCGAAAAGTTCTTCCAGTTCTTCATTTTTTACACCAGTAGCTTCAATTGCCTCACTGCTTAGCTGGTGAAATAATCCGTCACTTCCAATGCCTATCCCTGCCATAATGCTTACAGTGTTCGCTATATGAACTATTGAAACCTCCTGCTTGAACTGCTGAGGCGCTTTTTCAGGTTCAGAATAGTACCTGGCAATTGCCATGAGAACAGGCGGGAAATTCCATTTTTCAAGAATTTTTTCACTTATCTCCTCGTGGCTGTATCCCATTATGGATTTTTCTGCTTCACTGAAGGTTATATTTTTTGATGTAATTTCATTCATAATATCATTATAGGTGTTCTGGACAAAGATTGCCAGCACAGTTTTGCCTATATTGTGTATAATACCGCCGGTGAATACTATATCTGCAATATCTCTTCTTTTTTGCTGGAGAGCTATCTTTTTAGCCATGGTTCCCACAAGAAGGCCCTGTTTCCAGAGCTCACCCTTTGCCAGGTCATAACCTATAACGAATTTGTCAAGCAGAGGTTTTGCAGCTACAACCATGACTATATTGGTAACTTCCCGGATGCCCAGTGTTACAATAGCCCTGTCAATAGAACTGATCTCCTTACCCTTGCTGAAGTAGGCAGAGTTGCAGAGCTTTAATATATTGGTAGTCATTGCCT
>CAYYKZ010000157.1:0-6649 GCA_964468455.1 uncultured Leptospirales bacterium
CTTTGTGCAGGTCACCTTCATGATGATCAATTATAAAATAATCTTTTACTCTGGGCTGCAGGATTTTATATGCTGAACCGATATTTTCATAATCATTTGTATCAAGGACTATGTGAACAAAGTCTTCTATGTCCGGGGGAAGCTGTGATTCATCCTCTAAAATTGTAATCTCATTGTCAATATCCATGAATTTGCAGATTTCAGGGATGGGGTCGGAGTTTAAAATGAGGGCCTCCTTATCCAGCTGTTTCAGAAGGTCAAGAAGGGCAATTTCAGATCCAAGTCCGTCTGCATCAGGGCTTTCATGAGTTGAAATAATAAATTTGTTGTACTTTGTCAGAAAGTTATCCAGATTAGTGAAAGCCCTGTTCATAGCCACTCCTTTTGGGTTTCTTACTTGAGCATAGGGAAGCCCATCTCCTCCCTGATTTGAACATATTTTTCCGCGCATTTCCTTGCGATATTTCTTACTCTTGTTATATACCCGACCCGTTCCGTAACAGAAATTGCGCCCCTGGCATCAAGCATGTTGAATACGTGTGAGCATTTTAGTACATAATCATAGGCCGGGAGTACTATATTTTCCCTGTCGTATTCCAGTATAGAGAGGCACTCTTTCTCATAAAGGTCAAAGAGTTTGAAGTGCAGGTCTGTATCTGCGATGTTGAAATTATAGTGGGAAAATTCAACTTCACTTCTGTGGTGAATATCCCGGTAGCTGAACTGTTCGTTCCATTTGATATCAAAAACATTATCGATTCCCTGAATATACATACATATTCTTTCAAGGCCGTAAGTAAGTTCCACTGAAACAGGATCAAGGTCAATACTGCCGCATTGCTGGAAATAAGTAAACTGGGTTACTTCCATACCGTCAAGCCATACTTCCCAGCCAAGTCCTGCAGCTCCAAGAGTGGGGGATTCCCAGTCATCTTCAACAAACCTGACATCATGATCTTTCAGATTTATTCCTATATATTCAAGTGACTGAAGGTAAAGATCCTGAATATTTACAGGGGAAGGCTTCATTATTACCTGGTACTGGTAATAGTGCTGCAGCCTGTTTGGGTTATCTCCATACCTTCCATCTGTGGGTCTTCTTGATGGCTCCACATATGCCACATTCCATGGCTCCGGTCCAAGTACTTTTAAAAATGTGGCCGGATTAAAAGTGCCTGCCCCGACTTCAAGGTCATACCCCTGTATTATTACACATCCCTGCTTTGCCCAGTATTCGTTAAGTTTTGCAATTATTTCCTGAAAATACATTATTAATCCTCTAAAAAAAAATTAAAACAGACAGATTGACTAATCAGTTAAGTTTTAAGTCAAGTAATTAAAGTTATTAATCAATTTTTTAGTAACTGATCATAAATCTGTATCGAAACTGCTCTCCTGCGAGGCGGTTAGCATAATTATCTGAATTTTTCGAATAATTATAATTATTGTCATAAGCAATCTTGCGGCTTATTATCTGGTTTTTCTAAATAATTTATGCCCGGGTTTTTAATTCTCCTGCAGTTTCTATCCTTGAAAGATACTTTTTATTAACAGAGTTATGAAAATTATCAAATCCCTTTTTTTCATCAAGACTGAAAAAATTAAGAACATCTTCATCCGCGATTTCAAAACGGGATTTTTTGTTTTCAATATCAACAAGAAGATCTGCCAGATAGACGGTGTAAATAAGCGTTTTAAGCTCCTCAGGCGCCCTGTGCGGCCTGTGGTGGAGCTCAATTGTTTTTGTCAGGGAATCATTAAAGTTCCATTTTTTGCAGATCATAGCGCCCAGTGAGCTGTGGCTTATTCCCAGGGTTATCTCCTCCAGAAGACTGGAATCTTCCAGCCCTTTATACCCTGCTATTTTTTTCAGTTTATTAAAGAGGTCACTCTGAAGCGAAAGCATCACAATTCTGCCAATATCAGCAAGGAGTGCAGCAAGATAGACCTGGTCTGCAAGTCTGGAATCTTTGCTCTTTAGTTTTATGATATTCTGTGCATAAAAAGCTCTTTTGTATGAATCATTCCAGATAGCTTCAAATTTTTTATATCTTGATTCGACAACTTTCTGTACACCTGTAGCCACCAGCAGAGTATGTATACCCCTTATCCCTATTACTTTGACCGCCTCATCAATAGTTTCAATGCGATTTAATGTAACATAGCCTGCTGAGTTTGATAGTTTGATAATTGAAGCTGTAAGACCCGGATCTATGGAGATGGCGTTGCTTATATCTTTTATAGTGCTTTGCGGGTTTCTGCATAAAAGACGTATCTGCTTAACATTATCCGGAAGAGATGGAATTTCTCCTATCTCATTTACTATCTCCTCTGTTATTTTAAAGTGGGATTCGGGGCTGTTCAGATTATAAGGTATAGAGAGAGATGCTGATGTGCCGGTATCATCCTGATCTATCGAAAATGAATCACGCGGCAGGCCTGAGTTTTTAAGCAGCATTAGGGCCATTATGAGGCCAAGACCGGCTCCTTCAGAATCATCAAGAACATCTGTGAAGGCTTCAGCAATATCATTATATTTATAGGCCTTGTTTATTCTGGATTTTATTTTTTTCAGTTCGGATTCAAGTATTGTTATATTGTTTTTTACATTAATTTTTATATTTCCGCCTGATGCGTCAAAAGTTATGCGTACAACGTATTTTGATCCGTCAAGAGAGATATGTGTTTTATTGTCCTGGCTTTCAAAAACATCATCTTTAAAAGAATCCATACCTTCTCTATAATGAGACGGGTTGTTTATATCGAGACCTTTTGATTCAAAGTATATTCTTTTTAAATTGGCCTTAATGGCATTATTAACAAGTTCTTTTGCAATTGAGATTATTGTGTCTTTATGAAAAAGAAGGTCGTACTGTTCAAGGTATCTGTGTATTATCTTTATTATCTGGGCTTCCACTTCAGGGCCGAATCGCTGAAACTGTATGTAAAATTTTTTACCTTCAATTATAGCGTTCAAGTAGTCTGAAGGATTAATATTGAAGTTTTTTGTTTCAATAGCTGTCAAAATGACTCTCCTGAATGGTTTGCATATGCTGAAATATATCTTACATGGAGTTGTTTTTTTAGCAATCATTTTTCTTTTGAAAAGGATTAATACAGGGTAAGCACCTGAAAATGTATATATTATGACTGTTCAGTTTTCCCGGCACTGTGATGGAATAATTAAATGCAGCTCTAAAACAGGGCTATTGAAGCCGGAATTCCCTGTAATTGTAATATATGTTAAATCATACTATGATTTTATCTAATTTCGTCTTGACATGATGAAAAGTTATAATTATTAATTACTTGACTGATGCCGGCCTGATAATTCCGGTTATAATTTAAGTGTATTACAATAGCGGAGATTTTCAGATGAGGTATAAGGCTGATTTCCCCAACCTGAACACAAAAACACCTGATGGTATTGCCCCTGGAGGGAGACATTATAAGGTAATTGTTGTGGACAGCAGGGAGTTTAACAGAAAGCAGATAGCACAGATTTTAGAGTCTGAAGAATATGAGATTGTTGCAACTGCTTCTAACGGCAAGGAAGCGCTTGTTCACTATGACCGCCTTAATGGTAAGGTTGACTTAATAACAACAGAACTTGATATGGCTGTGCTTGACGGATATGCATTAGCGTTTGAATTAAAAGAGAGAGGTAACAGATCTCCCATTGTTTTTGTAAGTGATGAAACTACAAAGGGTGTAATGCAGGATCTCATTACAATGGGGGTTAAGGATTATATCCTTAAGCCTGTAAACAGGCGGATTCTTCTGGAAAGAATAAAAAAAGTAATGGTGAAGTATTCAGGCGGTTGAACTGCATCCTTTTGCTGTAATAATGATCTGTGTAATGTTAAGAGGTATATATGTCAAATGATTTAGAGTCCGCTGCCAGCAGTTTCTCTGAGCAGTCAAGAAAGCTGCAGATTGCCATGTATTATACATATGGTGATGATGAAAAATCTAAAAAGATGCTATCCGGAGCATATCTGGATATGTATGTTTTTAAGGGGCGTTTCTCATCTTCAAGCGTTTATGGGGCTTTTATTCTTTTTTTTAACACAGCTTATTTGAAATTAATGCATACTTTTACCATTGTTAGCAGATCCTATGAAACAAGTGAGATAAAGACATCAAAGGACTGGCGTAATTTTGAAAAAGAGATTGTCGAGATTTCTAAAGCAGGCGACTTTGATGAAGGTTTTTCAGGAGAGCTGAAAGAGTATCTTAACAAGGGGCTTAATTTAAAGGAGCTCACTAAAATATTAAAACTTCTGGAACAGGATGACGCTATTGCGGTAAACCATGAATTTCAGCGGTTTCTCACTGACGCAACCGGTTATCAGAATATTGAAGTTTCTATTGATTATGAAAAAATATCCTCCCTTGCTATGGAGATACACTCTGCAACAAGCAGCAAGGTTTCTCCTGCAGATCTTGCAAAGGGGCACACCAAACCTAAATCGCCGGATGTAAAAATTGAGAAGATTGATGTTCCACTTGCCGGGAAAGAGGTAAAGCTTGTGCTTAATGGAGCTTTAATTCTTTCTCCTATCAAAGGTAAGGATATTGCCAGTCTGGTTGAAGGAGACAGGATAAAGCTGAGCCTTGTGGATAATAATCCTAAGGCAGTTGAAGTGGCCAAAGCTTTTGATGCCTATGATGATGAAAACGGCAGATTTTTGCCTATTTCAGGCCGGGTCATTTCAAAAAAACATGATGGCGTTTATACTTTTTTTGCAATTGTAGCAAGAGGGATTTATGTTAAAATTGTTGAAGAGGAAGACAATATAAAAGTAGCAATGGACCCCTCCTATTACAGTAATGCAAAGGCGGATGACCCGGTTGAGGGATCCAAAAACAGCCTCAGCCTTATACTTTCAGGTGTTACTTTTATTGTCCTGATAATTATAGTTTTATATTTTGTTTTAAAGGGCTGAATTATTAAACAGGCCGTACTGGAACCCCAAGAGTCTTTAGTTTATCTTTAACTTCTTTTATGCTTATTTCTCTGAAATGGAAGATTGATGCAGCAAGAACCGCATCTGCCTTGCCTTCTGTAAGGCCGTCATAGAGATGATCAATTGTGCCCGCACCGCCTGAAGCAATTACCGGAATTTCCACAGCTTCAGATACAAGACGGGTCAATTCTAAATCGTAGCCATTTTTTGTGCCGTCCTTATCCATACTTGTTAAAAGAATTTCACCAGCTCCAAGTCTTTGTGTTTCAGCTGCCCATTCAATGACATCAATATCTGTCGCGGTTCTTCCGCCGTTTAAATATACGTTCCATCCGCCTCTATCATTTTGTTTTGCGTCAATTGCTACGAGTATGCACTGGGAACCGAACTTTTCTGCAGCCCTGGTTATTATTTCAGGATTCAGAACAGCTGCAGTGTTAATTGACACCTTGTCTGCACCGTTTTCCAGTATAAGGCGAACATCTTCAACAGTGCGTATTCCGCCTCCTACTGTAAAGGGTATATGTACTGTTTCAGCAACCTTTTTTACCATATCAAGGATGATGTTCCGTCTGTCAGATGAGGCTGTAATATCGAGAAAGCACAATTCGTCAGCACCCTCAGAGTCGTAGAACCTGCCGTTTTCAACAGGATCCCCTGCATCAACAAGATCTACAAAGTTAACACCTTTTACTACGCGTCCATCTTTAACATCAAGGCATGGTATAATTCTTTTGGCAAGCATGGGCGGTAAACTCCAGTTTTTTATAATTCAGTTTTATGAAATTAATATAAATAAAGACTGTCAAGATATTGTTGTAAAAGTGAAGATAATTTTTAATTTAGTTTTTTTAAAATCTCAGGTCAATTATTCTGGACAATTCAGCTTAATATTTTAAATAATCAGCTACTGTTGCTTTTGGGGCAGCTGTGAAGAGATTTGCGGCTAAACATAATAGTCCCGGGAGTTAAACGGCTTAAGGTTATAATCTGCCCTGAAAGAAAACCTGATATTATTTTAAAGGTATAAATTATATGAATGAGAAAAATACCCCTTACAGGGGATTATATAAATCCTTTACTGATCATTATGCACCGATTATTGATTCTTTTATCAATGATTTTTACATGGAAAAAATTGAAAACGCTGAATCTGATTACATGAAGGAGCTTTATGAGGTAATACGTGAATACTGCCTCAGGGAGGGGAAACGGATAAGGCCTATTCTCCTGATAAATTCCTACCTCGGCTACAGGAAAGGTTTTAAAAAATTAAAAGAGATAATCAGTTTAGGCGCTGCAGTTGAATTAATGCACTCTTTTCTTCTTATTCAGGATGATATTATAGATAAATCTGAAAGCAGAAGAGGGGGGGAGGCCATGCATATCCTTCTCCAGAAAAAATATGCCCTTGTCACAGGAATAAACACAATCGGGGCAGATGCAGCCATAGTACTGGCTGATGTTATTTTTGCAAATGTCATTGAAATAATTAGCAGAGCTGATGTTAAACCTGATGAGAAAAACCGGTTTCTTGCTATTTTTTCCGGAACCTATGAAAAGACAGCCTGGGGTCAGATCCTTGACTCTCTCAGTTCAATGCCGAGGAAAGCTGACATTCAGGGGAATACTCCTCTGCAGATAAGTCTTATGAAAACAGCATTTTATACAATGGCATA
>CAYYKZ010000158.1:0-1770 GCA_964468455.1 uncultured Leptospirales bacterium
ACTCATAATCGTGGGATGTAAAAAGAACAACTTCCGGATATTTTATTAAAGCATTATTCAGTGAAGTAATTGCTTCAAGGTCCAGGTGATTTGTAGGCTCATCCAGTATAATCGCGTTTGCACCTGAAAGCATCATACGGGAAAGCATGCACCTTACCTTTTCACCACCAGATAGAACCTTTATGCTTTTGAGAGATTCCTCCCCTGTAAATAGATTTCTGCCCAGAAATCCCCTGGCATATGCCTCAACCTTAGTTTCAGTAATCTGCTATATCCACTGAAGCACTGTATAGTCATCTGTAAAATAGGAGCTGTTCTCCTTGGGAAAATAGGATGTTGAAATTGTTTCCCCCCAGCGAAATTTTCCGCTGTCCTGCTTTAACTCACCTGTCAATACCTGAAAAAGCGTTGTCTTAACTATATGGCTCCATGCAAGAAAAACAACCTTATCATCTTTCTCTATTCTGAAGGTGAGATTTTTCAGCACCTCCTCCCCATCTACAGTTTTATTGAGATTTTCCACTTCAAGAATAATCTTGCCGCACTCCCTCTCAGGCTTGAACTCGATAAAGGGATATTTTCTGTTTGATGGCCTTATGTCATCAAGTGTAAGCTTATCAAGAAGTTTTTTTCGCGATGTTGCCTGCTTTGCTTTTGAGGCATTTGAACTGAAACGTTCTATAAAGGACTTAAGCTCTTTGCGTTTATCTTCAATCTTTTTATTTTCATCTCTCTTCATCTGCATTGCAAGCTCACTCGCCTGAAGCCAGAAGGAATAGTTCCCTGCAAATATTGATATCTTCCCGTAATCAATATCCGCAACATGGGTACATACCTTGTTCAGAAAATGCCTGTCGTGACTCACCACAATAACAGTATTTTTGAAATTCATCAGATAATCCTGAAGCCAGTTTATCGATTCTATATCAAGGTGGTTTGTAGGCTCATCAAGAAGAAGTATGTCAGGGTTACCAAATAGAGCCTGGGCAAGAAGCACCTTAACCTTATCTCCCCCTTCAAGCTCCTTCATACGTTTTCCGTGCAGAGTGTCATCCACACCCAGACCCTTTAGAAGTACTGCAGCCTCGCTTTCAGCATCGTATCCGTTGAATTTTTCAACAAGCTCCTCAAGCTCAGAGGCGCGGATACCATCCTCATCTGAAAAATTCTCCTTACTGTATATGGTGTTTCTTTCATTAAGAACTTCAAAAAGTTCACGGTGTCCCATAATTACTGTATCTATAACGTTATATTCATCAAAGGCAAACTGGTCCTGGCTCAGTACAGCTATTCTTTCATTGGGGTCTTTCACCACTTCCCCTGCTGTCTGTTCCACATCTCCCGATATTATCTTTAAAAATGTGGATTTACCCGCGCCATTAGCGCCAATAAGGCCGTAGCAGTTACCCGGCCTGAACTTTATATTTACCTCATTAAATAATACTCTTTTACCATATGCTAATTTTAAATTGTTTACCTGAAGCATAAAACCTTCTCTTTTTAAAAAATTGTGCTGATGATTTTTTCCCGGGCAGATGATGAGACGAAGAAATTCCGGTACAGCTTATATTCTGACAATCCATCATTATGCGGTTTTGTGTCAATACATTTTATTGAACCTGAAGGGGCTCTGACCCCTGATTATCATTCCCACACCCAAAAACCTTTTTTAAACAGGTTCGCTCCATCTTTAACAATAATATACTTGATTAATACCTGAAATTTGCTACAATCCTCTGTATATTATCGTTACAGGAGATTACCATGAGG
>CAYYKZ010000158.1:1780-6578 GCA_964468455.1 uncultured Leptospirales bacterium
GACAATCCATCATTATGCGGTTTTGTGTCAATACATTTTAGTGAGGCACCTTAAACCTGCTCACTGAATCAAGATGCCATGTTAAAATATTATAATTGTTTTATGCTTGATTAATACTTTAAATATCATATAATTCTTTATACATTATCATAGAGGAGATTTTCATGAAAAAATTAATCTTTATTATTCTTTTTATTCCTGCAATTGCAGCAGCTCAAAGCTTCCCCTACTCTTCTGATGTTACAGAAAAGGCGGTAAACAGTATTGAGGATATTGCTGCATCAATAATTTCCGACTCATTTAATCCAATGACCCATTACAGCAAAGGTGATAAATCATTTTATTTTGTTCCAGGCTGGTTTAAAGCTGACAGGGTAATGGAAGATCCGGATGTAGATGCTGATGATTTCACAGGAATATCATTAGGGGCAGGAGCAGGCAGCGCCATCAGTGACCGATTAATGACATATATAATAATAGCTGGAATGAAAATGGAAGGGGATCTTATAACACCTCTTTACGGAAGTGATTCTGGAGATATAAAAAGCAGTTTTGACTACTCCCTGGTTTCTATTCTTGGAGGCGCTGGATATGACATTTTCAGAAATGATTATATATCTGTTCCGGTGTATTTTGGTGCCAACATTCAGCACTATTCCGCGAAACTGGTTCCTGAAACCGTTGACTGGACTCCGCTAGCTACTACCTATTCTATTGACAGCAAAATAAGCGGCAGCGGCTTTCTCCTGGGCATGTCTGGAGGGATTGCCCTTTCATTAAAAATTTATGACTTTATTAAAATTACACCCTATTTTATTTATATGCAGAACCTTAATAAAGGTAAGATGAAAGCGGAGATAACCAACAACGACCTCCCCCTGGTCAATGTAAACCAGAGCTTTGATGTTGATCCTGATTCAGCAGGGATGTTGGGATTAAACATGGGAGTTATAAGTGAAGGAGGATTTTCCTTTTCCGTGTCAGCAGGAAGTATGATTTCTTCAATGATGGGATTCGGAAATAAAACTACATCCAATGGAGTGGACATGAAATCAGTAGTTTTAATTTTTGGATACAGCTATTAACAGGCAGAAATACCTGCTAAAAATAATTTATTTCTCCACAGGGAGGACTCTATGATAAAAGTTAATATTCCGAGAATTCAGGATGCTGATCTTAAGAATAAGGTTGTACTTGTAAGGGTTGACCACAATGTTGTCAAAAACGGCCTCATTCATGATCCCTACAGGATTGATGCCACCATCGGCACACTTTACCATATTGTTGCCAGAGGGGGGAAGCTTATACTCATGACTCATGTAGGCAGGCCCAGAAAAAAAGAGAGCGGCCATATATCCATAAGTGAAAAAACCTCGGTTCAGCCCATTGTTGACTACCTTCAGCAGAAACTGCATATAACATTTAAGGTTCCCCAATTCCATCAGGATGAGAATAAAGGCTACACCGGTATTGAAACCTCAATAAATCATATGATCAAGGAACTGCGGGATGACAGAATTGACGGCATTTACCTGCCAAACACCAGGTGGTTTGCAGGTGAAGAAGCAGACGGGGAAGAAGCAGCGCGCTTTGCAAACCAGCTTGCCGGACTTGCTGATATCTTTATCAATGACGCCTTCGGCTCATGGCAGCCCCACGCCTCAACTGTTGGTGTTAATAAATTTTTACCTTCATACGCAGGTTTTCTGATGCAGAAGGAGATTGAAAACCTGGACAGAATTTATGAACCGGCACGCCCCTTTACTGCTGTTGTGGCAGGGGCAAAATTTGACACAAAAATTGAACCGCTCTATGCGCTCATTGAAAAATGCGACCACCTGATTCTGGGAGGAGTAATTTACAACGCCTACCTTGCTGCAAAATATGGTGTAAAAATCAATGGTATTGATGATGAGGATATGAAACTGGCTCTGGAATTTGTTGAGCACTCAAAAAAATTTCCAGGGAAACTTGTTGAACTCCCTATAATCATTGAGTCCGATACAATGGAAGGAAGATTTGAAGGCAAATTCCGCAAAAGAGATATAAGGCAGCTTAAAAAAATGGACAGCCTTAACTTTGTTCTTGATGTTGCGCCTGAAAGTTTTACTGATCCGGAGATAAACAGAATTTTTCATGAATCAAGTACAATTTTTGTTAATGCTGTTATGGGATATACACCCCACTTCAATGAAGGCACAATTGCACTGGATCAGCTTATTGATGATAACACTGATGCGGTTAAACTATACGGAGGGGGCGACACCATGCAGGAGCTGAAGCGCCTTCTTCCGGGGCTTTACATTGCAGCACTTGACAGTCCCCGATACTATATTTTTACAGGAGGCGGCGCTGTACTGAAGGCTATTGAACAAGGAGATGTCACCGGAATTGAGCCGGTTAAGGTGCTTATGCAGGGCGCGGAATAATTTTATCCATTACTGTTTACGTAAACTGTATTTAAATTAAACAGCTTTAACGGCATCGCTGGCCAGGCTTTATAAAAAACAATATTGCAGTAGAATTTTTTTTAAAATAAAGACTGTTTTTTTCAAAAAAAAATTATCCCCTTTTCGTATTTATTATTAACAGTACTTGACTTATGGTTCTGCTGATTTTAATATAAGGGGATAAAGGATGAAATCTATGGCTTTAAAACTTACAGAAAATGACCTTAAACAGATAGGTGAATACCTGGAAAAAAAATATCCGCTCATTAAAGGTAGCGGACGGGGAAAGTCATATTCCCGTGATTTTGAAATAGACATAAGAGAACGAATTGTTCGTGTTGAAGAAGAACTGAAAAACCAGAGAGAAATTCTCAACCTTATGCTGGCACAGATGGATAAACGATTTGAGATGTCTGAAAAGCGTTTTGAGCAGGTGGACAAACGATTTGAACAAGTGGACAAACGATTTGAGCAGGTGGACAAACGATTTGAGGAATTAAGAGATGACATGAACAGAGGTTTTAAAATGATGATGTGGTTTACAGGCCTGGGCTTTACTTTTATGACCTCATTTATTACAGGAATTTTTATTTACCTGAAATGACTTATTTAGAAAATCTTATATAAACCACGCATAAGGGGCTGTCCAAAAAGTTGAATTTAAATGAATTTGTCATTCCGGTTTTGTAACTTCAATTTGTGCAAATACCGGAATCTCCTGACAGAATCATGTGTATGAAATACCGGCATTCCGCTTCGCTACAGCCGGTATGACAAGAAAAATACTTTTGGGGAAGCCCCTTATTGTATTTATTATGCTTCAGAAATTAAAGTTTTGAAAAATCAAGTGTTGCAAAATAATCATCAATGGTTTCCGCCCGTCTGATCATTTCTACTGTGCCGTCCTCTTTCAAAAGAAGCTCTGCAGACCTGAGTTTACCGTTATAATTAAAACCCATTGCATAGCCGTGTGCACCTGTATCGTGCATTACCAGGATATCACCTGTTTCTATTTCAGGAAGCATCCGGTCTATGGCAAACTTGTCATTGTTTTCGCAGAGTGATCCGGTTACATCATATTTCTTTGCTGCTTTTTCATTCTCCTTTCCGAGAACTGTTATATGATGATAGGCGCCGTAAAGTGCCGGCCTCATGAGGTCAGCCATACAG
Source organism: uncultured Leptospirales bacterium (assembly GCA_964468455.1). Taxonomy (GTDB): domain Bacteria; phylum Spirochaetota; class UBA4802; order UBA4802; family UBA5550; genus JBBAGC01. The sequence continues at coordinate 5,401 of CAYYKZ010000158.1, forward strand.
GCGTCAACCCCTATATAATCTTTGTATATCTCCTTTTTATGTATGGCCTTTGTAACAAGGTATCCGTATGGCCCGGTTATCATTCTTCCGCTTTCCATACAGATATTGAGAGGCTTAAGGCCGCGGGATACTATTTTATCATTATAAACTTCTGATATTCGCTCTGAAATATATTTTATATCAAGAGGCTTGTCTCCCGGCCTGTAGGGAATTCCGAAGCCTCCTCCCAGATTAACAAAATCAAAACTGATTCCCACTTCTTCAGATAATTCAAAAATCAGATCAAAAAGTATTTCCGCTGTATCCACAAAATACTCAGCATGAAGTTCGTTTGAAGCAATCATTGTATGAAGGCCGAAACGTTTTACACCGCGCTCCTTTACAGTTCTGTAGGCATCAAAAAGCTGCTCCCTTGTAAGGCCGTACTTTGCCTCCTCCGGAATACCTATAATTGCGTTCCCCCCTTTAAGAGGCCCTGGATTATACCTGAAGGAAATAACCTCAGGAAGTCCTGAATGTTTTTCTACATAATCTATATGAGTAATATCATCAAGATTAAGTGTTGCTCCCAGTTTATGGGCATATATAAATTCATCCGCAGGGGTATTATTGGAAGTGAGCATAATATCCTCCCCCTTTATACCAGCTTTTTCCGCAAGAATAAGCTCAGGCAGAGAACTGCAGTCAGCGCCAAATCCCTCCTCATGGAGTATTCTGATTAAATAAGGGTTGGGATTTGCCTTAACAGCAAAATACTCCTTAAAAGAAGGAGCCCAGGAGAAAGCTTTAACAAGATTTCTCGCATTTTCCCTGATAGCTTTTTCATCATATATATGAAAGGGAGTGGGGAATTTCTCTATTATTTCTTCAATTTTCTTTTTATTAAAAGGAAGATCCTTCATTAGTATTCACCTCATTTTTCTGCAATTTATGCTAGCATAAATAAAAAGTAACGCCACTTAGTGTCAACTAATAAAATTTAAACAGAATATACAGGCTCATACGGATTGATAAATTTACATACTTTTAATATGGTAGCACTTTATTTTTGGGGGTAATGTCTATTTTCGGTCATTCCGGCTGGAGCGAAAGCGGAATGCCGGAATCTCATAAATTATATTTTATTAAGAAATGACGATTATTTGCATACAATCACGGTATGAGATTCCGGTATTTGC
>CAYYKZ010000159.1:0-6577 GCA_964468455.1 uncultured Leptospirales bacterium
ATTTTAAAGAGGCCGATAGATTGGAAGAATATATTGATATTGAAAAAATAGATATAGATGATGATAGTTTTAATATCAGCAGAAATATTCTTCGTGATGATCTTTGCGATTCTATAAAAAGTTTTGGTATGCTTGAGAAGCCTCTGCTTTTAAAAAAAGATAATAGTTTAGTTTTGATGAACTGTCATAACAGAGTCCGTATCTGTTCAAATCTGGGAATTGATAAAATTAATTCCAGAATAATTTTATCACCTGATGGGGATTTGTTTTTTAAAAATCTGGTTTTGAAACTTTTCAGAAATGGTGCAGGGCCGGCAGGCCGTATTAAAGCATTGAATATAATTAATAAATATTTCAGTGAAACTTTAAATATCAAGCCCGGTGAGCTTAGAAAAATTACCGGTCTACCCATGGAATATATTGAAAAGCAGAATGAAAGGGATAAAATTTTAGCACTTCCCCCTTATATACTTGAGTATATTGATGAAAAGGATATTAATTTTAAAACTATAAAGGATCTGCTTTCTTTTGAAAGTAGAATGCTTGACTGGTTAAGCGGGTGGCTTTCCTCAATTCCTATACGGGTAAATATTTTCAAAAAAATTACTGACCATCTTTTTGATATATCAAAAGTCGGCAAAACTGGAGAATTGCCTTCTGTCAGTGACAGCAATATAAAAAACGATTCAGATTTATATACAGAAGTGTTCCGAGTAAGATATCCTGATTACACTTTAATGAATAATAAGGCATCTGAATTAATAAATAAAATTTCATCCCCCGGGGTATCAATAGGGTTCCCGGAATTCTTTGAGAAAGATTATATTACGATAGCATTTCAGATCAATAAAAATAAAAGAAACGGAGCATGGAGAAAAGATCTGGAAGGTGTAAAAAACAGCTATATAGATGAGTTGCTTCAGCTTCTCGGGTAGATAGGATTAGTGCAGGGTATCATCTTTGTCTTCCTCATCCGGCTCAGGAGAGATTAGTTCTGTGCTGTCACTTCCCGGGAGCGCCATAATAACACTGTTGAAGATAAATCCTGTTATTATAAATTTGGTAAGTTTTTCATTATCCTTGTAAATCTGAAATAGCTGTTGAGTTACATAAATTGAGTTGTCCATAATCTCCTGTAGAAAGATATCCCTTTCTGAGGAGGTGTTTTTCTGATCAGTTGACTTGATTATGGACATTTTTTTAGATTCAGTAATAATTGCTTCAAGAAGATTCTGAAAAAAACGGTCAAAATCTTCATTGTATTTTATTTCATAACCATTGATTAGTTTAATCATTATTTTTGACTTTTTTCTGAAGGTCTGAAAACTTATCTTTGAATAAACCTCCAAGGCTTGTTCCTGAAGCTTCATCGTTTTTTGATAAAAAGGCATTATAATCTTTCTCTTCTTCTTTTTTTAATGCTCCCTTTTCACTTAGAATCAGCTTTCTGGAATTTTTGTCAAAGTCTTTAACTGATGCAGTAATTTCATTCCCGGCCTGATAGTTTTTCTGCATGTCTGATGCATTCAGTAATTCACCTTTTGGTATAAAGCCCAGCATCCCATTACCCAGCCTGACTGAAACTCCTGTGTTTTTAATGTTTTCCACAAGTCCTTTATGAATTTCATTTTCAAAGCTTTTTTCAGAATTCTGCCATGGATCTGCTTCTCCTGTTATAAGCTCAAGTGATATTTTTTTCTCTTTATCATTTATGGAAGCTATGCGAACAGATGCGAAGTCACCAACTGTCAGTACGTCCTGCGGTTTGTTTATTTTTTTTGTTACACTCATTTTTGATATATGCAGAAAACCATCTATACCAGGTTCAAGTTCAATAAATGCACCCTGGGGTATAATAGCCGAAACTCTTCCGTTGATTGTCTGATTTTCCTGTAATTTATGCACAGTCCATGGCTCAGGGGTCATCTGCTTTATGCTTAACGTTATTTTTTTAGAGTTCCAGTCAATGTCTATTATTTTTGCTTTAACAGTATCTCCCGGTTTAAAAGAGATTTTATCTCTGTTCCTGCTCCAGCTGATTTCAGTTTTAGGTATAAGTGCTTCAATTCCTCCAAGATTGACAAACAAACCAAAATCATGAATGGATGAAATTTCACCACTTATCGGATCTCCGATTTTTAATGTATCTTTAAGTTCTTTTTCAGCAGTAATCTGTTCCTCTTCCAGAATAACCCTTCTTGAAACAATTACATTTCGGCCGTTTTCTTTAAACTCAATAATCTTGAATTTATATGTCTGATTAATGTAGGATTCCCTGTTGTCACTGCTTTTGATGTCAATCTGTGAAAAGGGACAAAAGCATCTTATTCCAGAAATAGTAACGGAATAACCGCCCTTAATTTCAGAATTAACAGTACCCTCAACTGGCATTTCATTTCTGTAAGCCATTTCAAGCAGCTGGGGATTAGCTTCACCTTTCCCGATTGTGAATGTAACCCTTATTTCTCCGCCTTTAACTGATACTACGTAGGCATCAACCCGATCCCCTTTTTTATATTTTAATTCACCATCTTTATTCTGGAGTTCGATGGTGCTTATTACTGCTTCACTTTTTGCAGATATATCAAGAAATGAATCCTCTTTGCCTATAAATACAATTATACCTTCAACTTTATCTCCAGGCTGGAAGTCATCGGTCACATTAATCGATTCTTCAAGGAGTTTTTCAAAATCCTCCTGTGAATAGTCATCTGCATCGTATTTGTCTGTCATGGTAAAGTCCCTTGTTTTCCAATGATTTATTTAATCTTTCAGTAAATCTTACTGCAGATATTTTCTCAGGTTTTATCTGTTAATTGTTATACTTTGTCAACAGAAAATTAATTTCATCTGTTATAGGTTTACATTAAAAAAAAAGTTGCGCCATTGTAAACTCTTTTTTGCAGATAGGAGTGTTATATAATTTTTCAAAGTCATAAATAGCTGCAGGTGCTATAATCTCATCTGGAGTGAAGTAACATCATGATCGTTAAAACCTATTTCTTTGTAGAATCCTATTACTTTAACATTCGTATTGCGAACCTGAAGATTGATTTTTGGGCACCCCATTTTTTTCAGTACTGCAGCAGCATGGTTTGACATTTCTCTTCCAAAACCTCTTCCCTGAAATTCCGGGAGTACCCCGAAATAATTAAACCATCCCCTGTGACCGTCATATCCGGCCATCAGTGTGGAGGCGATTTTTGAATTATATAGGCCTATAAAGAAAAGTTCTTTCTGAAAGTTTATTTTCAATCTGATGTCATTCATAGGGTCATTTCCGGGAGTAATAAGTCCACATTCATCCCACAATCGTACAATCTCTTCAGAATCATTTTCATTGTATTGGCGGATATGGAGCAGGGAATGTAACATTTAAAATCTCCTGATTTATTATTTATCAATTTAGGATAATTGAATTTTTAAACCGGTTTTTATTTGTGCAATAAAAAAACGCCCAAGGGGCGTTTAAATTTAGTAAAGGCTTTATATTTTCAGTAATTATTTCCGAATGCGAATTTTAGATCAGAAATGCTTTTACCAATACCCCGCCGCCTTTTGCGGCGGGGTATTGGAGCATTATATTTAAACTGGATGTTGAAATATTAACACTTTTATTCTTTATTTTATGATGGTAACGAAATGAAAAGCCCGCTGGGATCAACTTCATTTCTGAGAACCTCAAGAATTTCTTTTGAAGGGGTTTCGGTTACAGGAATTTCACCTTCAGGTTTTACTAGAGGAAATCCTGAAGCAAGCTGAGCCAGTTCAGCAGGAACACCGGGGTGAAGAGTTTTGATTCTCATCCTTTTTGATTCAGGTTCGAAATCATAAACACCTGCTGATGTGATGACAGCTATCGGGCCGTTATTTAACAGTCCCGCTTCTTTTCTGCTGTCTCCTCCTTCAAGCCATCCGGGAGAAGTGATAAAGTCTACTTTCTGGACAAATTTCTGAGGGTCCTGGAGGCCTACATAAACGAGTTTGTCAACAAGTGAAGAAACATCATTATTCCCTCCTGAACCGGTAAGACGTGCCCTGGGGTTGTTATATTCTGCACCGATCATGTGAGTATTAGCATTGCCGTACATATCAATCTGAGCAAATCCCAGAAAGCCTTTGTCTACCATGCCGTTAGCAGCCTGACCAAATGAGTATGCCATTTCCATTATAAGTGGTGATTTCCTCCAGGTCATTGGTCCTCCTACAGACCATGGCATTTCAAGGGGTTCCGGGTCCTGTCCGCCCGATTCATATACAAAGGTAATATTGGGCGCATGTGTTTTTTTTGCCAGGATAGCAGCCACCATTGGAAGTCCTGTTCCTATATATACAACTTCGTGATCTTCTATCTGTTTTGACAGCACAAATGCTATCATTTCTAATGGATTCATAGGTCTATCTTCAGACATTATTATTCTCCTTGATTATTATTATGAAAATACATATATTAAATGATTGATTCAGTCGATGTCCTTAACGTCCATCCCTTCCTGCCATATCTTGTAAGCAAAGTTTACTCCGTCTGCTTCGTTGTTCCCTTCTGCAGCACGTGCTCTTCTTCTGCTCTGTTTAATCCATTCAATACCGCCGACTTTTTCAATCAGATCATTGACATTTCTGGTTTCCATAATAAATTCAGTGAAGAATGCAAGACACTTTTCATCATCAGCGTTTGCCCAGCTGAAGAATTTTTCCCAGAAATATCTCATCCAGTAGTACTCGCCAGGCATATAGCCGGGAGCAGCTCCAAATGGCAGTTCCACAACAGCGTCAATATTGTTAAATGGGATTTGTGCTCCCTTTGCGTGATATCTGATGTCGTAGTTTGAGACAATTTCTTCAGCGGTTATTATAACTCTTCTTGATGCAGCAGCAGTTGCAATGTCATTAACTGCAGGACCGTAAAATCTTGCATTACCATATTTATCCGCTGCATTAACATGAATTATTACTACATCAGGGAAAAGGGCAGGTATAAATACAACCGGATCCTTATCCTTTGACATGGGGTTCTGCATAACCTTAACATAGGGGTTGTGCTTAAGCATATCTGAGCCCAGACCCTGCTTTGAAAAGCAGCCCGGCATACCCAGCTGAGCAGCCTTAAAACCCTGGGCCATCATGCCGTGGCTCCAGTCTGAGAGAATTTTAACATTCCCGTTTTTAACATTTCTTGAGAACAGTTTGTCTGTGCCGCGCATCTCCGCCCCGGTGTAAGATGAGTGGCAATATTTTGTTGTATCGAAAATAACTCCATAACTCATGTTGGTGTTTGGAGAACCAATACATTGAAGTCCCTTCTTCCCCTGGCGGATTATTTCCCACCACCCCTGAAGAGCGCTTCTTACGTAACTGAAACTGCTGTCGCACCAGATGTCGCCATCGTGCACAAATTCAGCAACAGCTTCCTGGAGAGACATCCTCTTGTCTCTCTGAGAGTGATCTTTTTTTAGATGCACTTCTCTTGCAGACCTGTAGTCTACGAGCCTGTCCAGAATTGAAGTGTCCTCAATCTGGAGATTTTTCAGGGCTTCTTCATTGTAATCGAAATTCACAGCTTCCTCCCTCGGTTTTATATTTTCCTGGTTTTTGTAAAGACAATTCTGTCTAAGTTGTATTTTACTTGACATGCAGACAGACCTGTCTGTACAGTGTTATAGATACCGTCTGTGCGGACTCTTGTCAATATTTTTTTTATCTGGAGATAGATATGAATGAAAAAATCGGAGTTAAAGAAAGAATTATACATACCGCTATGAAGCTTTTTTATGTACAGGGAATACGCAGTACCGGAATAAATCAGATAATAGCAGAATCAAGAGTAGCTAAAGCAAGCTTCTATAAATATTTCCCCTCTAAAAATAATCTTATCAGGACCTGCGTAATTGAATATGACAAATATATTAAGGGCAAAATGGTAAGTGTGGTACTTGACAGTAATTCTTTTAATGATTTTATTAAGAAATGGATTGAAGTCATTAAGGATGATTATCAGGTGAAATACAGAGGGTGCCCGGTTGCAGAGGCAGGTTTTCAGCTGGATAGTGAGGATCCTGAAATAATGGAGCTGGTACAAAATATTATAGATGGCTGGATAAGCCTGATTATTCAGTTTTTTGATAAAATGATTAAAAATAAGCAGCTTTCTCCCGATATTGACGTTTATCAGGCTTCAAAACGGATGGTTCATCTTTATGAAGGAGCTTCAACCATGTGGAGGATTACAAATGATATGAGCTATATTGATGATCTTGAATTTCTTATGGTTAATACATTGAAATAAGAGTAAAAGCTTATTTTTGAGAAATTGTACTGCATGGCTGTTATTCATAGATAAAATTATTGACATTGCAGCATGGTAATATTAAATATTAATAGTGAACTTATATATTGAATTAAAGTGGAGAATAATATGAAAAGGATTGCGTCTTTGTTGTCTTTAGTTCTGGTAATGGTATCTGTTTCTTTTGCCTCTGAAACTGACAAGCAGATAGCCAACCTTAATCCGGCGGGTGATGAAAAAGTAATAATTGAAGCAGCGGATTGGGCAGCTGAAAAGAAAGAGAAAAAGGCT
>CAYYKZ010000160.1:0-6561 GCA_964468455.1 uncultured Leptospirales bacterium
AGCTGCTTTTCTGCATCTAGTCTATGATGCTGTTTCATCTGTGGGTGTTATTATTGCAGGTATTGTTATTTATTTTACCTCTTTCTACTGGATAGATATAATTATCAGTTTTGTCATAGGAATAATGATAATCTGGAGTTCTATGGGTATTTTGAAGGAGTCATTCCGGATTTTCCTTCAGGGGGTTCCTGCTCATATTGATCCCTCTCAGGTTTACAGATATATTAATGACCTGCAGGGGGTTGCCAGCATTCACGGCCTGCATATATGGTCAATTAATTCAAAAGAAGTTTTTCTTTCATGTCATATATGTCTGGATCAGGATAGCGATGTCAATTCAGATGATGTAATTGAAAAAATAAATATTATGCTGGAAAATGAATTTAATATCGATCATACAACTCTTCAGGTGGAATCAGGGGATTTCTGCGGTAACCATGGGAAATGCTGCAGCTGAAAATCAGGCTGTTACGTCGGTTCCCGTAACAGCCCCTGAATTTTCAGATGCCCGGTTTTATTCTTCTGTTACCTGGCAGCACTTACCGTCTTCACATGTACATATGCCAAGCGGTGAATAGAGTATACAGTAGTGAGTAAATGAAGTTGCAATAAACATCACACCAAGTACAAGAAGTACAATTGTTCCGATTGCAGATGGTTCAAGAATTATTATGTTAAGAAGAAAGGATATTCCAACCATGAATCTGATATAGCTGTCAGTTTTACCTACATTTTGTTTCATAAAAGCCTCCTTTTATTTATTCAGTGTAATTTTGAATTGGTATTGCAATGATTGCAACTACTTTTAGCATACAGATTCAATATAGCGGGAAGTTCTTAAATTTATTATTGACACATCCTTGTCGGTGATTATTTCTGAAAATATGTTTTAACCATCTTAAAAATGTATTTTTTTGCAAAAAATCCGGACTTCCGGTTATTATACAGGTGAAATATGTCAAGGGTACTATCAGGAATACAGCCTTCAGGTTCGCTTCATATCGGTAATTATTTTGGTATGATGAAACCTATGATTGAAATGCAGGACAGGCACGAGCTGTTCTGTTTTATAGTAAATTATCATGCAATGACCAGTCTGCATGACGGAGAGGAGCTTAAAAAAAATACTCTGGATGCGGCTATGGACTTTCTGGCTCTTGGCCTTGATCCGGAAAAATGTTTTTTCTGGGTACAATCAGATGTTCCTGAGGTAGTTGAGCTTTCCTGGATATTATCCTGCCATACCTCACTTGGTCTTCTTGAAAGGAGTCACAGCTATAAAGATAAAGTTGCAAGAGGCCTTGTGCCCAATACCGGCCTTTATACCTATCCTGTTCTTATGGCTGCAGATATTCTGCTTTATAATGCAGATATTATACCTGTGGGGAAAGATCAGAAGCAGCATATTGAAATAACCCGTGACATTGCTGAGCGGTTTAACAATACCTATGGAGAAATTTTTGTTTTACCTGAACCTCAGATTTCTGATGATATTGCAGTTATTCCCGGAATTGACGGGCAGAAGATGTCAAAAAGCTACGGCAATGCAATAGAAATTTTTGAAGATGAAAAGAGTCTCAAAAAAAAGGTCATGAAAATTGTTACAGATTCAACTCCTGTTGAAGATCCCAAGGACCCTGACAGCTGCAGCGTTTTTGCTCTTTACCGCCTTTTTGCAGGGCAGAGTGAAGTTGAGTCAATGAAGGAAAGGTATCTTAAAGGAGGGACCGGTTACGGGCAGGTGAAAAAGGAACTTCTTGAAATTCTTGTGGAATACTTTCGTCCCTACAGGGAAAGGCGCAGTATTTTTGAGAATGATCCTGCAGAGGTTTGCAGAATTCTGAAAATGGGCGCTGAAAAAACCCGTGAAGCAGCATCAGTTACACTTGGCAAGGTACGGGAAGCAGTAGGACTTAGTTATCAGGTGTAAAAGAATTAAGCCTGTTTAGAAAATCTTCCATATGCTGAGGAAGTTCAGCCTTAAATTCTATTATTTCCCCTGTATGGGGATGTGTAAATGAAAGCTCCGTTGATGCAAGGAGCTGGTATGGAACCTTATGTTTTTCCCATTTTTTTGAATATATCCTGTCTCCAATAACAGGATTTCCCATTGATGAAAGGTGTACTCTGATCTGATGGGTTCTTCCTGTGTGAATCTTTAAATCAAGCATTGAATAGACACTGTGGTTAATGTGCCATATTTTTAATACAGTATAATCGGTTACAGCTTCTTTCCCGTCTTCAACAATTGTCATTTTATGTCTGTACTTCTTGTGTCTTCCAAGGGGTCTGCTTATGGTGTCAGTTTCCTTTTCAGGCTTTCCTGTTATTATTGCACAATATTTTTTATGTACTCTTCTTTCAGAGAATTCTGTAACAAGATGATGATAGGCCTGGTTTGTTTTTGCAATTACCATGAGCCCGCTGGTGTCCCTGTCAAGCCTGTGGACAATGCCCGGCCTTAATGGATCTCCCTCTGTGGGGAGTGTTTTTATATGATAGAGGAGGGCATTGACAAGTGTGCTTTCATAATTTCCGGGGCCTGAATGTACAACAAGTCCGGGCTGCTTGTTTATAACAGCTATATGCTCATCTTCAAAAATTATATTTAAAGGTATATTCTCAGCAACAAGCTCAACAGTTTCAGGCTCAGGTATGGTTATTATAATCTCATCATCGGTTTTGACTTTGTAATTCTGACGTACCTGAGCTCCGTTAACAAGTATATTTGCATCCTTAATGAGCCTCTGGATAACGTTTCGTGAAATTCCCGATTCTGCGGCAGATGCAAGGAAAAGATCTATTCTTTCAAGATGATTCTCTTCCGGTACTGTGAGTGTTATTTTATTGTCCAAATTGATGTCCCCTCTTTTTTAACCACTTTATAGTGAGATAATTATATGACAATTATTTTAATCCGGCAATAATTTATTTTAATGTAAAACAGCAGGCGGAAAATAATGTTTACCCGCTCCTTTTGTATACTGGCTTTTGTCAATTTTTATTAATCCGGCTATCAGCCGTTTTTATTGTCCGTAAAAAGAAGCTGGCAGAAACAAGCTTCAGGGTAACAGAAATAAATTTTTCTTTACAGTTCAAAGCCCTTCAGTTTTGATTAAACATGGTTTTTATTAAAGAAGAAATGTCAAAAGTACGGCTTATGCTGACAAATAAACTGTTGTCAGCTTTGCCCGGATTTATCGGAAAAGCTCCCCGGCTGCTCCCATATTATTCAACAGTCTATTTTGTTGAAATTATTTATTTTATGTTTATGCTGCTGATTGTTTACGGTAGAACAGCTGCTGTGATTTCGGGCCTGATTTTTTCCGGGTTACTTACTTTTCATGTAATAGGGCTCTTTTTTCAGAAAAACAGGAACAGGAAAATTCAGATTGTTTTAATGGATATTCATATTGCTTTTACAGCGGGGTTTCTGGTTAACAGGTTTATGGGTGATTTCCCACTTTCAGGCCTTGATGAATTTATGATAATTTTCAGGGGAATTGCAGCTGTAATGGCAATCCCCCTGGTATTTATTTTTACAGATGATAAAGTGATTAAAGAGTATTCCTGAAACGTTTTTCTAATTTATATTTGCTGCAACAGAATCACCGAATTCAGAACATGTTTTCTCTTCAGCTGTTTCCATCTGCCCTGAAAGATCACATGTAACTTTTCCCTGGGCAATGGTTTTTGTGAAACCATCCAGAATAAGGTCAGCTGCCTTATCCCATTTCATGAACCTGAGCATCATTTCAGCAGAAAGGATTAGTGATCCGGGGTTTGCCATATTTTTCCCTGCAATATCGGGTGCTGTGCCGTGAGTTGCTTCGAATATGGCGTGATTTTCTCCTATATTTGCGCCGGGTGCAATACCGAGTCCTCCCACCAGAGCAGCCAGGGCATCTGATATATAGTCGCCATTAAGATTGGGGGCTGCTATTACATCGTAGTACTGGGGCCTGATTATTACTTCCTGAAAAAGGGCATCAGCTATACGGTCCTTTATTACAACTTTATCTTCAGGCTGTTTCCAGTTATATTTTTCACCCAGCTCTTTTTCTGTTATAGTATTATCAGGGAATTCTTCTGCAGCAACTTCATACCCCCAGTCTCTGAAAGCGCCTTCGGTAAATTTCATTATATTACCTTTATGCATTATAGTGACTGATTTACATTTATTTTCAACGGCATGTTTAATTGCACTTCTGAAAAGATTTTTGCTGTTTTTTGAACTTATAGGCTTGATCCCTATTCCTGAATCTATATCTATGGACTGAGACATTTCACTGTTGATAAAACTAATAACTTTCTTTGCTTCAGGGGAGCCTGCCTTCCATTCAATACCGGAGTAGAGATCCTCCATGTTTTCTCTGAATATTGTTATATCTACATTTTCAGGAATTTTTGAAGGACTTGGTACACCGGGGAAATATTTTACAGGACGGATACATGAAAAAAGATTAAACCTTTGCCGTAAAGCCACATTGATGCTTCTTATTCCTCCGCCCACAGGTGTTGCGAGAGGGCCTTTTATAGCAATTTTATATTCATCAATAAGTGCCAGGGTTTCATGTGGGAGCCATTCCCCTGTTTTTTTAAATGCCTTTTCACCTGCAAGTACTTCTTTCCAGTCGATTTTTCTGCTGCCGCCATAGGCAATACTTACCGCCTTATCAATAACCTTTACAGCAGATTTCCATATTTCAGGTCCAATACCGTCACCCTCAATATAGAGAATTACAGGCTGATCCGGGACTTTTATTCCATTGTTGTCATATTCTATTCTATTTGCTGACATTTTAACCTCATTAAATTATTATTGATTATTAAATTATGCAGTTTGAAATTTTTGTAAATCAGTTGTCGGTTCGTGAAGTACTTATAACCTTAAGATATATTTTACGATTAATAAAAAGATCCACAAGGTCAGGGTCAAGCTTATTTTTTTCCGCTTCCTCCTGAAGTATCTGCAGAACCGTATCAAGAGGTACTGATTTTTTATAGGGGCGATCCTGTGCTGTCAGAGCATCAAAGATGTCCGCAATTGACATCATTCTTGACTGGAGAGATGTGGCCTCTCTCCCTTTTAGTCCGTCAGGATATCCGGAACCGTCAATCATTTCATGATGCCGTAATGCAATTTCAGGAATATTCTTATATTCCGGCGGCCAGGGTATTTTGCTTACAAATTTATATGTTTCAATTACATGGCTTTCTATTTCCTTCCTTTCAACAGGATTAAGACTGCCTCTGGTAATTACAAGGTTCATGCGGTCTCTGTCTGTAAGGATCTCTATGTTTTTACCTGATATGTCAATGCATTCAAGGTTGTTTATTTTTTCAAGAATTGATGCAAGGGTTTCATTGGGGTTGCCGTCTGAAATTGCAGGTTCATTCAGGCGTATGAGTTCATTTTTTATTTCATTTATGTCAGAAAGTATAGATTTCCGTTCCCGGTCAAGCCTTTCAAGTGACTCCATCTCCTGGCCCGGATTTGAAAGCCTGTGGAGCAGCAGCTCTTTTTCCTTTACCGAATATTTGAGCTCTGTAAACCTGTAGAGGTAATCGAGGCGCAGAATAAGATTTTCAAGGTCAGCAGGGAAAAGTTTTTTGGCTTTCCTGAATATGTTCAGGTCAATATATACTTTCCCGAAATCGTGGAGCAGGGCGGCGAATTCAAGTTCCTTAATATCATTTTCCGAAAAACTGAATTTTGAAAGGTAACCGCTTTCTTCATTATTTATAGCTTTAGCAATTTCACGGCATATTTCGGCTACCCTGAAAGAGTGACCCGATGTTGCAGGGTCCCGGGATTCTATGGCTGTTACTGAAGCTTTTACAAATTCTTCAAACTGGGTTTGTATCTGATTAATAAGACGGTTATTCTCAATAGCGATTGCAGCCTGTCCGGCAATAGCTTCCAGTAGTCCGTTATATTTTTCATCAAAGGTTACTACATATCTGTCAAAATCATCTTTTGTTTCCAGTTTAATCTGAAAAGCCTCATTATCATATTTTATATGTCCGGAAAGGTCCTCTTTGCTGTTTATAAGCTGAATAACACCAATTATCTGGTCAGAATGATTTTTCATGGGTACAACAATCATTGATCTGCTTATGTAATTATGCTGCCTGTCAAAATACGGATTAAATGAGTATGGTGCAAGCTCGTCAATTTTATATGCATCAGGAATATTAAGCACTTCCCCTGTGCATGCAACATATCCTGATATGGAGTTCATGTTGATATCCATGACAAATTCTTCAAGCGGGATGTTTCTTGAGAAGGTATGAGAATATTTAAAGCGCAGTCTTTTTCTTCCGTATTCGTCCTCTTCAACCAGGTATATGCTCCCTGCATCTGCCCCTGTCATTTTTTTGCTGAGATAAAGGATAAGCCTTAATAGCTGATCCTGGTCTTTTTCAGCTGAAAGAGCCTTCCCTATGTCAATAAGATCCCCCTGATCTCTCTGAGAATCGGTGAGCCTGTTGTAGTACCACCTTTTTTTCTGCTCATTCTGAAAATGTTTTTCGATTATTGAGAATGCCTTTTTTATT
>CAYYKZ010000161.1:0-6528 GCA_964468455.1 uncultured Leptospirales bacterium
TGAAATGCTTCAGGCAGGGCTTAACCTTAATGAAGCGGGATTTAATCTTTCATCTATGGTGCTTCTTGGACTTGCAGGGAGAGGGAAAAGATCTGAAGAACACGCTCTTGCCACTGCTAAAATTACAAATGAAATGAAGCCTAAATACCTGGCAGCGCTTACTGTTACACCTGTGCCTGGAACTGTTTTTTACAACAGGGTACAGAAGGGTGAGATTGAAATTCTCTCCCCCCTGGAAACATTGAATGAGATGAAGATTATTTTTGAGAATATTACAATTGATAAACTTAAATTTGTGGGTGTACACGCCTCAAATTATCTCCCTATAAACGGTACTCTCCAGAAAGACAAGGAGAAGATGCTGGGTGTAATTAATGGGATTCTCGATTCAGGTGACACAAAAATTCTTAAGCCGGAGAATATGCGGGGGTTGTAGATTCAGACCACTCATCAGAGGTATCACTGAGAACAAGGGGTTGCAACCCCTTGTTCTGAAAAATTATCTCCAAAATACTGACTTCAAAAGAAAAAATTACAATCCCCCCTCTTTTTCTGTATATTACACTATGAGGTAATAATTATGGAAAAAATACTTTTAGGAATAAGTTCCTGCCTCCTGGGGAATAAGGTCCGCTATGACGGGCAGCATAAGTACGATCATTTTTTAGCATCAACACTGGGTGAATTTGTTGAATATGCCCCTGTATGCCCTGAAGTAGAATGCGGACTCCCTGTTCCCAGGGAAGCTATGCGCCTGGTGGGTACTCCTGAGAATCCCAGGCTTGTTACAATTAAAGAAAAGGTTGATCATACTGAGAGGATGAAAGCCTGGGGAGAAAAGAGGCTTGAAAAGCTTGCTGAACTTCCAATGTGCGGATTTATATTCAAGTCACGCTCACCGAGCAGCGGAATGGAAAGGGTAAAGGTTTATCATGAAAATGGAGGAACCCCTGCTAAAACCGGTGTTGGAATATTTGCGGATATGTTTATGAAAAAATTTCCTTTTTTACCGGTTGAAGAAGACGGGAGACTCCAGGATCCCGGCCTTAGAGAAAATTTTATTGAACGGATATTTGTCTATAAAAGATGGATGGAGATGCTTAAAAATGAAAACACCTCTGCAGGACTTATAGATTTTCATACCAGACACAAACTTATTCTCATGGCACACAGCCCGGAACATTACAGGCTCTGCGGTAAAATTACAGGTTCTCTTACAAAAAAAAATCTGAAAGAAACTCAGGCCGCATACCTTGAAGCACTGATGGCGGGAATTAAAAAGATTGCCACTCCTAAAAAAAATTACAATGTTCTTCAGCATATTCTGGGATATTTTAAAACGGATTTAACTCATGAAGAAAAAGTAGAGACCCTGGAAATAATGGATAATTATAAAAAGGGGCTTATTCCTCTAATTGTTCCGGTAACTCTGCTGAATCATTTTATTAATAAATATAAGGAACCATACCTGAAGATTCAGTACTACCTTAATCCCCATCCCCTTGAACTCAAGCTGAGAAATCACGCTTAAAACAATAAAACCGGGCCTTTCTTTTTATTCAGGCCCGAAAAATTAAACCCCTATCTGTCAAGGTTCTCGATACTCCTGCACCTCTTATCAACCGTTTCAAGAAAGGTTTCCCTCTTTACAATTATTCTCACATGTTTCGCTGTCCCGACAGGCCCTATTTCATCATAGGCATGGATGTTTAATGTTACTCTGTTACTGTCAACTGTTTCCACAATCGCATCTACAGTTACTGTCATCCCGGTAACTGTGGGATTGTCATGGGTAAGATTTAAAAGTTTACCTGCTGAAACATATCCCTCGGGGATATGATTATCTATCAATTTGACAGATGCCTCTATCATAAGGGCCGCAAGTAAAGGGGTTGCAAGAAGGTCTGTAATATGACCTGTACCGAATTCCAGCGCTGTATCCCTGTCTGTAATTAACTTCTGTAAAGATAATTCAAGCCCCGGTTTTATTTCAGGAAATTCCATATTTAACCCCCGATTTTATAAATGATTCCCGCAGATGCAGGCATATTAATTATAATTACCATAGAGGATATTTTCTAATAAAAAACAATGTTAATCTTTTAACTTTCATCAACTGCATAATGCTATAATCCCCTGGTGAACAGTTTAAAAAACCGGCATAAATTTTTACAACACAGCTGCTGAGGAGGAATAATTAATATTTCAGAGCAGGGGACGGGACTTTTATTTAATTATAAATTGCGGGAAGTCGAAGATTTTGATAAGCCGCAGGATAAAATAATCCCGCGGCAATAAAGATATAAAGTCAGTTTACTTTTTAATCTTTGCTTTTAAAGCTTCTTCTTTGTAAGCTTTGCTGAATGTGAACTTTGGAACCTTGGTAGCCTTTTTAGCGGCAATTTTCATCTCTTCCCCTGTAATAGGGTTACGGCCCATACGCGCCTTTGTAGCAGGCCTTACCTTAACATAAACCTTGCCGAATTTACCTACAGGAACTCTTTCACCTTTCATAACTCCCGCGCTTATCACGTCAAAAAGGTCTTCCATCATTTCTTTAGCTTTTGCTTTTGGTATTTCATGTTTTTCAGAAATATAGCTGACAATTGTCTGTGCAGTAAACTTTTCCGGATATTTTACTTTAGCCTTTGCAGCTGTTTTTACAGCGCTTTTTGGCGCTGCCTTGGTTTTTTCTATGGCCATGATTACTCCCTTAAATATAAATTACTGTTTGACTTCCGCATTTATCCCCTGACTTTAAAAATGTCCTATATACCTGTATGTTAATGTTTGACACATGGCAGATAAGTAAATTATAATAATCGGGAATAGAACCGGACTTATATTTTCATATACAGGTTATGAAAAAAATACGTCAACCGTTTTTATTGGTTATAAGGTACTAATTATAAATGAGAGGATTTATGGATAATAATTATTCATGGCAATACGATGAAACTATACAGAAAGGCACAGACTATGGAAGCATTGAAGAGGTGGGAAAATATGATGAAAGGATGTCCCGGCTTAGAGATTTAAATAAAGAGATAGAGGAAATTTTTGAAGAGCTGAAGCTTTCCCCCGGACAGGATCTTGTTGAAATAGGCTGCGGTACCGGAGAACTTTCCATTGCAGCTTCCGGGATATGCAGTACTGTAACAGCAGTTGATGTATCTGAGGTTATGCTGAAATATTCAGCAGACAAGGCGGCAAAAAAAGGATGTAAAAATATTAATTTTGTTAAAGCCGGATTTCTCGATTACACTCACCAGAGGGAGTCTGATGCTGTTGTTTCACAACTCGCTCTGCATCATCTCCCCGACTTCTGGAAGCTTGTTGCGTTAAAAAGGATATTTGACATGCTTAAAACCGGAGGACGTTTTTTTCTCCGGGATGTTGTTTTCTCCATTCCCCTGGATAAATATGAACAGAAAATTAATGGGCTTTTAAAATACACAGCTGAAAATGCCGGAGAAGAAAATGCCGAAAACTTTGCCAGGCATATAAAACAGGAGTTTTCCACATACGACTGGATTATGGAGGAAATGCTCTACAGGGCGGGATTTTATATTGAAAGCGCGGATTACGGCGACAGCTTTATTGCCACCTATGTATGCGTAAAAACCGCGCCTTTAAAAATTGATTAGAAAATACATTAATTATTTCTAAAGATATATTTTACTGCAGCAATGCTGTTTTTAATATCCCCGCCGCCTCCGGCGGCGGGGATATTAAATCATTTTATTTCAGATAAAAATTAAAACTGCCAAAAATTCAGCTGCAGAATAATATCTGCAAGGGGACGGCCTATTGCCCCTGCAAGGACTACTATCCATGGCTGAATCTTCCAGAAGGCAAGCATGCTGAAAAGGACCGCTGCAAAAGCAAAGTCCAGGCCGGAAAGAATTGAACTTGTCCAGATGGGGTCATAAAATGCTGATATTAAAATACCCACAACAGATGCATTAACTCCTGTGAGTGCTCCCTGTACTGAAGGAATATTTCTGAGCCTTTCCCAGAAGGGTATTATCCCTGCTATAAGAAGGAAGGCCGGAAGAAATATTGCTGCTGCTGCGGCAATTCCACCCTTCCATCCGTATATAATAGTCCCCAGGTATGCTGATATAGTAAAGAGAGGGCCAGGTACAGCCTGTGCAGCACCATAGCCTGCCAGAAATGTTTCCCTGCTTAACCATCCTGAAGGAACAAACTCTCTTTCCAGAAGTGGGAGCACAACATGCCCGCCTCCGAAAACAAGGGACCCTGACCTGTAAAAGCTGTCAAAAAAAGCTATTTCTTTTAATGCCGCAGCCTCTCTGAGTATAGGTAGCCCTAATAGAAAAATAAAAAACAGGGCAAGACATATGTATGCTGATCCTTTCCCTCCTGCAGCGGATTCTGTTTTAATAACTTCCTCACTTCCATAGGAATCACTGAAAAGAAAATAACCAGCAGCCCCTGCAGCGATAATAACTGCAATCTGGGTAAAAACCGTATGAAAAAGAAGAGTGGCAGCTAAAGCAGCCAGGGCAATACCCTTTGTACGCAGATTAGTTGTGAGCTTTTGAGCCATGCCTGATATTGCATGAGCCACAACTGCTGCTGCAACAATTTTAAGGCCATGAATCCATGGAGCATTTTCCAGGCCCTTTTCCTGTAGAATAATTGCAAAGATTATAAGTGCCGCTGCAGAAGGTATGGTAAAGCCCAGAAAAGAGGCAATCCCTCCGGGTATTCCACGAAGATTCATTCCTATTCCCATACCTACCTGGCTGCTTGCAGGGCCTGGAAGGAACTGGCATAGAGCCACAAGGTCGGCATATTTTTTTTCATCTATCCATTTTTTACTGCGAACATATTCATTATGGAAATATCCAAGGTGAGCAATGGGGCCTCCGAATGATGTTAGTCCCAGTTTAAATGCAGTTAAAAACAGACGCAGCAGTGAAACTTTATTATTATCCGGTGTCATTGAAATAATCTCCATATTATTGATTACTTTCCCCTGTTTACCCTGAAGAGAAGTTATAAAAAAGCTAATCAGTAATTATAAAGAAAATATAAAAACAGGAAAGCAGTTTCCCCAATTATTACATAAAAAGTGACATGACCGGATCTTTCAGCAGGTAATAAATTACAGGGATAATCATTGCAGGGAGGAGATTTCCTGTTTTAATTTTTCTTATATTTAGTATACTTATACCTATGCAGAATATGAGTATACCGCCGACTATTGAAATCTCCCTTACCATATCAGCCGACAGATAAGGCGCAATATACTGAGCCATGATTGTAATAGACCCCTGGTATACAAGAACAGGTATGGCTGAAAAGGCCACACCAATCCCAAGGGTAGCGGAATATATTAAAGAGAAAGTCCCGTCCAGCATTGATTTGGCATAGAGAATATCATGATTGCTTCTTATTCCGCTGTCAAGTGACCCCAGTATTGCCATGGAGCCCACGCAGAAAATAAGAGATGCGGAAACAAAACCTTCAGCAAAGCGGCTTTCCCCCTTAACAAAGCGTTTCTGCATTGATTCACCAAAGTTCTCAAGCCTCCTTTCAATTCCCAGTGCCTCCCCTATTATTCCGCCAATTACAAGGCTTATAATGAAAAGAAGAGGTTCAGCACCCGGAGCCAGGAGTCCCTTAAGAGCACCGGAGATTCCTATGAAGATAACAGCCAGCGGTATTGCCTGCATTACAATATCTTTATACTTCTCTTTAAGCCCCTCCCGTATCATGGAGCCGAATATCCCGCCTAAAAGTATAGCAAGAAAGTTCACAAATGTGCCAAGCATTATCATCGCTGTTACCCGCTTATTCCGGTTTTTTCCCTGTAGAAGTCATTCTATTTCAGCTCATATTTCCGGTTATATAATGTCAAGAAATTTCATCCCTCTAACCTGTTTTACCAAGTATAGGTTCAGGAGTGCCGGGATGATTGGGCGGTGTGTCCGGTGAACTTTCTCTGGAATCTCTTTCATGGGCGCAGTATAGAAGATAGTGCTCGCTGTTAAGGGTTTCCCTGAAGGTTTTCCCCCCTCTCACCCATAACTTCCACTGCTCCCACTGGTTTATTTCATTTATGCCGGGATTTTCCTCTCCGGAAAGTTCCCCGGAGAAAGAATAATCGCACCTTATTGTGCGGACATGTTTGTCCCCTGCTGAGAAAAGTATTTCATTATCCCCGGCCTCTATCCCTGATGAATTTTTATTTTTATAAAAGGGTGTCCCCTCAAACAGCTGAAACAGGCTTGATGTAAAAGCATCAACATAGGGACTCACAGATGTGGCAAAATCGAGAGTTTCCTGAAATTTTACCCTGTCAGTACCCGGAAGGCCGAATATCATCATTGCCAGATTTGAAATACCGCATGCATTTGAATTTTTCAGAACTTCAGTGATATCTGCAGGATTTGTCCCTTTCCCGCATTTATTGAGCAGATCAGCTGATCCGGATTCAACACCCGAACCATAGAAAGGATAGATATCAGTTACATAACTAATATTGTCTTTTTTAGC
>CAYYKZ010000162.1:0-6459 GCA_964468455.1 uncultured Leptospirales bacterium
TGCTATAATAAACATGTCTTTTTTTACAGTTATTATCTATGAAAATCAGATAGATCTGATTGTGGAGAATGCAAAATTTCAGATAATCGAACTCACCACTTCTCTTGTATCATCCCTGGATAAAATTAGCAGTGAAATTAAGCCTCGCGAGGGTAAAACTATTTCCAGAGGGGAAGTTGTTAAAGAAATTACCGGCTTAATAAGTAATATCAGTGATTACTTTATTATTTTTTCGGAAGAGGGTGAAATGATTTACCGTTCTTCTGGAAATTTTGAATTAAAGCCGAATGATGTTTTAAACGGAATCAAAGCAGTAACTAACAGAGATTTTACAGGAAAGCGTTTTTTTTCTTCTGTTGACCGTGAAAACTATGAAATATCTTTCTATATTCCCTTCAGTTTGTATACACTTGAGGGATCTATCCTCTTGTTAAAATTTCAGATGAAAGAAATAAATTCAAGGCTAAATCAGCTTTATAAACTTGTTACGGTTATTATTGTACTGGTCGCACTTTTCCATGTCTTTTTTGCTGTTATGCTTTTCCGGGTTTTTGTTAAGCCTATAAAATCGCTTCATGAACAGAGCGTGCTGTTGGGGCGGGGAATGCTTTCAGCAAGATCGCAGATTAAACAGGATGATGAGATAGGCGAATTGTCGCGGGCTTTTAATTCTATGGCTGAATCTATTGAGGATAAAATACTGACTCTTCAGGATCAGTATAATCTTATTGATGCAGAACTTGATATGGCCTCAAAAGTTCAGGATCTGATCTTCCCTGATCTTGCTGATAATAATAAATTCAGGTTTTCCGTTTACAGCAGGCCTGCTGAAAAGGTGAGCGGCGACTATTACGACATTTTTGAAATTGATGAATCAACATATGCTTTTCTGATTGTTGATGTTCAGGGGCACGGTATTCCTGCAGCAATGATCACAATGATAATTAAAGAGAAGTTCAGGCAGTATACTTCGGGATACAGTGACCCTGCTGGTTTGATAAAGCGGATAAATAGTGAAATATATGATATAATTGAAGATATGGACAAGGAGTCAGCTCTTTATTTTACTGCATTTTATATGATTATAGATGAAAATAATATCATACATTCCGTTGATGCAGGACATATATGCCCTTTCCATATCCGGAAGGAGCGTAAAAGGATTGAGCTTCTTAAGAGCGGCGGCATACCTATCGGGATTTCTAAAGAGATGGATAATATGTATATTACATTTAAAACCAAGGTTGAACCGGGAGATAAGATTATTCTATATACTGACGGGATTATTGAAGCAAGGAATTCGGAAAATAAACAGTATGGTATGGGGGGCATCATTAATTCAATGAAGAAAAACTTCAGGGAACCGGCTGATAATCTGTTAAAATCAATAATTAAAGACCTGGCCGGATTTACCAATCTCAACTCTTTGAAGGATGATGCAACAATATTTATTATAGAACTTAAGTAAGAGCAGTGAGATGATTTTGCGTAAATACATAAACGAGATTTCTCTTTTAAGTATAACTGCTGTTATTTTATTTCTAACTGTGCTTTTTAATGATATAAATATTCAGATCCGTATCAAAGAGATCAGCACGTTCCTGCAAAGAAGCAGCAGGGAGGACAACAGCATTGACCATATGGGTCTTGTTATGAAATATAAGCTCCATAAGGAGATGTATGAAAACCGCATATCTGACCAGGACACATCTGTTATTGAAGCAAGAATAAATTCAATTCTTTCAGAAAGAGCTGAGAGTGACGAGCTCACTGAGGTCGATTATAGCCTGGTCTCAATCCCTGTGATTTATTTCATCAATATTATAAGACGTATAATCGGCATGCCGCTTCTGGAGGAACTTAAAGAAGAAGAGGTGAATGTTAATCTTGAAGCAGCATACTACTATGAGAGGAATAAGGAATATAAAAAAGCTATTGCGCTATATGATCAGATTCTGGCTTCACCTGTAACGGGTAGGCCGCTAAAGGCCGGGGTCCTGCTGCATCAGGGGTTCTGCTACTCTATACTGGGGGAATATAAAAAGGCAAAGATAAAATATTTAACAGTTATAAAGGAGTACGGAGATATTAGTACTGCAGTTACTGCAGCGGTTATGCTTCGTTATCTGGAGGGATTCAGGACAGAAATTGAGAGGGTTCTTGCAACAGAAAAGGATTCAACTGAAAAGGGTGAGAAGCTTTATAAGCTTATAGCATATAGGGAGTCATATGAAGTTCTTAAGCGTATTGAGGGGGCAGCTCCCCCTTTGGAACAAAAGAAGATTCAGTTCTTTAAGGGGAGGACTCTTGAAGAAATGGGTGAGACCGGAAGAGCTGTTGAGATTTATCAGCAGATAATAATGGATGACCCCGGGTCAGAATACGCCTCATCTGCTAACAGAAGAATATATCTTGTAGGATCAGTAAATCATGAGGGTGAAAGGATTAAAAAACTGGCATTGGAAAACAATAAGCTTATTAATGATGAAACAATAGTAAAGATGGTTAGTGAAAGTTCAAGGGTCATGAGAAAAAAGGATAAAGTGAAAGGTGAGTTCTCCGGGAAGTATAATTTTTCAGGTGGAGAAACCGTTGGCTATGATTCAATTGTAGAGGGTGCTGTAATAGAAAGGATGATAAAGCAGGTTGAAGACAAACTGAGTGAGAAAAAAAGCGGCACTGTTAAAAAAGGTTCTCCTGCTGAAGTCAGGATTAAGATTTATACCAATGACGGAAATATATTTAACGGTATTCTCGTAAGAGAAAACCGGGATGAGATTGTTATAAAGTCATCTCTGGGGATAATAACAATCAGTAAAACCCGGATATCAAGACGGATAAATTTATGAATACTATTGCCGGAAATATCAAATCTGCAGCAGGGAGAAGTATTATTCTTCTCTCTCTGATCAGTTTTATTCTGATTCCATCGGTAGTTAGATCGGATACAGTTATTTTAAAGGATGGAACGTTTCTTGTGGGCAAAGTTAAGGTTGAAGAATCGGAAAGTATTGTTTTTAAAAACTCATACGGTGCTTTCACTATAAAGCGGGCGGAAATTACATCGCTTTATATTACTAAAAGCTACAGGGAGGATATTGCAATAAGGAGAAAGCTCGGCAGGGATTTTAATGAAGCTGAGATACGGAATAATTATGCTGCCGGGCAGATGGAGCTTACCGAAAAGGAGAGGACGCTGGTAGTTGAGCAGAAGAGTGAAGGTACCGATTCGGCATGGAGGGGCAGAATTTTTTCTGAAGCAGCAGGACTTGTTTCAATGGGTGAGCTGAATGATCCGATTCCATATGGATTCATGATTATGTTCGGATTGGAAACAGGCTGTGATTACAGATGCAGAAAAAACATAAATTTTATGATACCCTGGTTCCGTGCAGAAGCGGGATATTTACGTTTCAGCAAAGGTGAGGCTTCACTTGCAGGTTTTACCGGAGGGGCAGGGCCTTTGTGGATTTTCCCGGTTTCTGCAGATTATCACCATAATATACGCGTCGCTCTTGAACCGGGGTTCTCTGTATTGGGTATTGAAAATGGGGATGAGAGAGCTTCAACATTCACATTTACCTTTCATGGGATGGCAGGGTATGAATATTCATTTGATTCAGTTGCTCTTTTTGTTAATATCAGGTATGTTTATGTATATGACAGGGATGTATTATTTCACAGCACAGGTATTTCAGCAGGCATATCATCAAAGCTGTGGCAGCTATGATGATATGGTGAATTATTTAAGCAAGGTCCCATAGTCAGGCCATTAATGGGCAAGGGAGCAAGTAATGAAAGGAGAAAGAATTTTCACTTTTATAATTTTGCTGGCGATTATTGTTATTACAGGTAGGTTTCTTCCCGGCTGCGGAGAGGGGCTGGATATGCTTACTAATGGTTCAGGCGGATCCGATGTGGAGGTATGGGAAGAGTGGAGCTACAGGAGGAGTGTAACAATTAACAACAGCGGCACAGCAGTTGCAGATTACCAGGTTAATGTAACACTGAATAATGATAATGATTTTTATGCAAAAGCTGCTGCAAACGGCGATGATATCAGATTCAATTATAACGGGACATCCTTAAGCTATTGGATAGAAAACTGGAACCCCGGCGGCGATTCATCAATATGGGTAAAGGTACCATCCCTACCCGGGGGTGATACTGTTATATATCTTTACTACGGAAATCCGGGCCAGACTCCTGTATCAAATTTTGATAATACATTTACTAAAAACTCAGGGCTGACCGGTTTAGCTGCTCAATGGCACATGGATGAGGGTAGCGGAACTGTAATATCCGATTCATCGGCAAACAGCAACACCGGGACAATCACCGGAGCTTCATGGCCCCATACAGATGGAGGAGGCTGGTATAACAGGTCTGATGCAGGATTCTCTGCAGGGGATTCACTGGTGTTTGATGGTGCAGATTATTTGACATTTGCGGATGATAATAGTCTGGATACTACTTCTATTACAATAACGGCATGGTTGAGAACCGGCAATGATGTGGCTGCAACTCAGTATATCGTTAGCAAATGGAATGAGGGAGCCAACGAGAGAAGTTTTGCTTTGCTGAGAGAGAGTACAGCAATATATTTTTTAACCAGCCAGTCAGGAACACTATCGACAGTCGATTCACAGGGGAGAGGCTCTTTATCAGCTAATACATGGTATCATGTTTCTGCCACATCGGATGCCAGCAATAAAAGAATATTTATAAACGGAGTTCAGTCCGGTTCATCATGGGCCTGGGCAAATGTAATCCATACAGGTACATCAATTTTAACAATCGGGTCTAGAGATGGTACGCCTCTGGATTTATTATCCGGAACAATAGACGAAGTATCAATATACAACCGTGCTCTTTCAGCGGATGAGATCAGGGCTATTTCTCAACGAAGAAAATATTCACCTGATGTTAATCCTTCTGTACTTGGTTTAGAAGAGATTGTCCCCTGATTCCCCGTGATTTCATAGGGGTTGCTGCTGTCAGAACTTCTTCCTCCGCCCCGTATGTTGAAGATGACCCGTGGATATTCATAACATCATTATTAGACTAAAAATATTTTCAGGAATAATTATTGAAACTGATGGAGATTTTAATTGTCATAGTAGAAAATGAGTATAGTTAAAAAATGGAATAGGCGGAGATACTTAAATGAATGTAAAAATCATAATTTATATTGTAATCGCAGCCGCAATTGCGGGTTATTTTTTATATCTGCGGGGCGATGTTGCTTCTTCAGAAATTGTGCAGGAGTGGATTGAGAAAGATGCTTTGATTGTTGATGTACGTACACCTGAAGAGTATGCTTCAGTTCATTATGAAGGATCTGTGAATATACCCCTTGGTGAAATTCAATCACGTATAAATGAATTTGGTTCCAGAGAAAATAAAATTGTCCTTTACTGCCGTACAGGAAACAGGAGCGGTCAGGCAAAGAAAATACTTGAGGAGCGCGGTTTTGAAAATGTAATCAATGCAGGCGGACTAAGGCATATGGGATTGTAATAATATAACTTTAAGGGTTATTAAGAAAGGATTGAATATTTTTTACGGTATTCCTTGGGGCTCAAACCTGTAGATCTCGAAAAAATAGTACTGAAGGCAGTGTTAGTGTTAAAGCCGACAGCAATAGCAATGGATGTAATGGTGCGGTCCGGTTCTTCTATGAGCATTTTTTGCGCTTCTTTTATTCTGTATTCATTTATAAATGAATTAAAATTTTTATTAAGATTTTTATTTATAATTTCTGATAATTGATGAGGAGTAATCCCTAACTCATCAGCTATCAGACTCAATGAGATATCTTCAGAAGCAAAAGCTTTTTCTTTCTCCATTATTGTCTTCAGTTCCGTTATCACAGCATCCACATCCAGGGATGTAACCTTTGATTTTTCGTAGTGCTTCTTTATGATTTCTGTTTTTATCACTTTACTGTAGTCAGGATTTCTTTGACCAAAAAGGAAGACTGAAACAAAGGTCCCATTAACATATAACAACGACCAGGTTGTTAAATTAGTGCTAATAAGGTCCCCCAGTCCGGTAAGGGCTGTTGAAAGAAAAATGTTAAATGCAAATATATAGCCCGCTCTCAATACAATGGTTTTAGGAGTTTTTTTTGAGTCCCATATAACATGGTACATACGTCTTAGAACAATATACATAAGAATGACCAGGTATAATTTTGGCAGAAAATAAAGAATCTGTATAAGCCTGAAATATGGGGGAAGAAACATGAAATTTTTTGAAAAAAGAGGGATGCTGTTTAAAAATTCCGGTTTGATTGATATAGAATGATCTATAAGTGGATATGAAATTATAATAACTGATATCAGGGCGGGTAAAGAGTAAAAAACAAGGCTGTTTCTGTTAATAGATGTCTGGCCAAGAAGCAGTCTGTAACGCAGGCCCATGGCTGGAGCAGAAATAAATCCGAATGGAATAAGA
>CAYYKZ010000163.1:0-2632 GCA_964468455.1 uncultured Leptospirales bacterium
ATATGCGATTTACTGAACATGAAAAACTTCGCCTCACCTGCAGCATGGGCTTTGCCGCATTCCCTGAAAACGCATCCTCCCCGGATGAGCTTAAAGACAGGGCTGACAAAGCTTTATATGCAGCAAAGGAGGCGGGCCGGGACATGTCGCTCCCATTCAGTGAGGAGTGTAGTTCCAATGTCTGAGGCTCACAAATATGAGTCTGAGAACCTTCTGAATTTATGATAGCACTATAAGTAATAATTGTGCTGAAAATATAAATGATGGTCGTGGATTTATGAGATACCGTTTTCTCCTATATGCTTCTTTAATGATAATTATATTTTCGCCGTATCATACAATCCATGGCGAAAATTCGGGGGAAAAGAGCAGCGAGCTGATCCTTGTCAGCTCAACTGCGTTCCCCCCTTTTTCATATAAAGATGAAAAGGGAAGAATGCGGGGATTTTTAATTGATTTCTGGAAAACCTGGTCATTAAAAAGCGGAATGCCTGTCCGCTTTGTTGAGACAACATGGCCGGAGAGTCTTAAAATGGTTAAAGAATCAAAGGCTGATGTTCATACCGGCCTTTTTATGACTAATGACAGAATCCCTTATATGTCTTTCAGTGATTATTTTTTCCAGATGCGCACATCCCTTTTTGTGAGGTCATCAATATTAAACGACGCCAATTCATTGCAGGAAGATGATATAAAAATAGGAGCAGGAGCCGACACTGCAGCATATCATTTGCTTAAAAATAAATATCCGGACATAAACATAAAAGTGTATGAAACAAGCGAAGATCTCATAAAGGGAGCGGCGGCGGGTGAAATTGATGCATTTGCGGATGAAGAACTCACAGTCCAGTATTATCTTCCGCTTTACAGTTCTCTGGGAGACTTTAAAATTAAAACGGTCTTATCCCATGACTATCTCAGAGCAGGAGTAAGAAGAGACAACCTTTCTCTGCTTATTACAATTAATAAGGGCCTTGATTTAATAACCGAGGAAGATATAAAAAAACTTAAGAATAAATGGATGCTTGAAAATTCGTACAATCTTCTTAAAGACTGGAAATTTTACGCAGGCACAGGGGCATTTCTTTCTTTCGTATTAATAATTTTTTCAACCATACTTCTTATAAACAGGTCTTTGAAAAAAAACCTTATGGAACGGACCAGTAAGCTGGAGGAGGAATTAGAGGCCAGAAAAAAAACAGAGTATCTTCTTGCACAGGCTCAGAGGACGGCTCTTTCCGGCATTCTTATTAACGGTATGGTCCATGATTTCCGGAATATCCTTTCCGGTGTAAGCGGGCCTCTATCATTAATTAAAATATATCTGGATAAAAAAAATATCAGCAGAAGCGATGAATTAAACAGAAACCTTAACATTATTGAGTCTTCGGTGGACAAGGCTGTAGAAATATTAAACCGCCTTAAATCAGTAAATCAGACAAAATCACGTGATCTAAGCATTATTGATCTGAATAAAATTATACAGAGTGTAGGTCTTCTCTGCACTGCAGCTTACGGCAAAGAAGTTGAGATTATAATTAATTATCTGGAGAAGGAAGCCCCGGTCAAAGCAGACTATATATCACTGGAGCAGATTTTTCTGAATATATGCATCAATGGAATACACTCAATGACAATAATGGATGAAAACGCCGAAAATAAAGAAAAAATTCTGGATGTCAGGGTTGTTGAGCATATAGCTTCAGAAAATAAAACAATGTATGGAGTAACAATCTCAGATACAGGTGTGGGTATGACCGAGGATGTCATAAAAAGACTGGGGGAACCGTTTTTCACAACAAAAAGTGCCAATCACGGCTCAGGCCTTGGCATGACAATGGTGAATCATTTAATCTCTGAAATCAATGGTAGAATTAAAGTTGAATCTGCACCGGGGAAAGGATCCAGGTTTGAAGTATTTTTCCCGGGTGCCTGATTGTGCTTGAAAGATGCTGAATTTTGATTTATCAAAACAATTATAATAAAAAACATCGCAAATAATCAATGACCGCTTTTGTTAGAACAGTAATAATATGAGCAATACAACAAATGAAGCTGATCAAAAATTTTAAATCAAAAGCGCTAATCCTGAAAAAAGAAATTACAGCAATATACTATGCTTATCAGAACCCGGATATAAAATTTTCAGCAAAAATAATTATTTTATTAACACTGGGTTATGCATTAAGCCCTATAGATCTAATACCAGATTTTATTCCTGTCCTGGGATATCTGGATGACCTTGTAATTTTACCTCTATTAATATATCTGGCAATAAAATTAATACCTGAAGATATAATGGAAAGCGCCAGAATTAAAGCTGAAAATGAACCTCCCCGGTTAAAGAAGAATTATATATCCGCCCTTATGATCATAATGATATGGATATTTATAATTTCAGTTATAATTTTTGAAACAGCTGTATTTAAAAAAAATTAAAATCATCAATTACTCCTCAACTAGCAGAACATATAAATATTCAAAAAACATTTAACTCATAGATGGACAATGAATTATTTTTTTATTTTAATTGCATGATAAGGGAGGACAGTTGCAACTTCTTAGATAAAAGGATATTGGGAGGGTAACAGCTTTACCGGGAATCTGCTGCTTACAGTTTAACCGTCATGCC
>CAYYKZ010000163.1:2689-6316 GCA_964468455.1 uncultured Leptospirales bacterium
AGAAATCTGCCTGCCGGTTCAGATCATCATCAGTACGGTCAGGGTCATGATGAAATAATCCTAATCGTTTAACCCGGGATTTAATCGCCAGGTTCACCGCGTCCGTAAATGTTGAATGCCCCCATGACACGGTTTTTTCATACTCAGCTTCCGTGTATTGCGAGTCATGGATAAGCAGATCAGCCCCTTTACAGAAATCTGCATACTCTTCAACCGATAATCCGCCTTTATGCATAAATCGTATTTCATTGTCAGGCAGAAATACAAATGTTTTATTATCAGACACGAACTTAAAACCGTATCCGCCGTTGGGATGATTCAGCGGGATTGAGTGACATTTAATTGATTTTACTGAGCCGGCAGGATTATGATCACATGAGCCCTGATCACAGTGACATCCTGCTTTAAAATCAGCTTTCATCTCTGACATATCAACCGGGAAATAGGGAGGTTCCATCTGATGAGAGATATACTTCATCAGGGTTTCCTGAGGCACTTTGCCTCCGCAGATAGAAATTGAAAACTTAGGGCTGTATGCAGGTTTGAAAAAGGGAAATCCCATAAGATGGTCCCAATGGGCATGTGTAAACATAAGTATTATATTCTGCGGTTCTTTATTCTTAATAATCCTATTGCCAAGTTTTCTTATACCTGACCCTGCATCGATTATAATAGTTTCATCCGAATCAGATGTGACCTCAATGCATGTAGAATCACCGCCATATATCAATGTTTCAGCACCTGGTGAGGGGAGAGAACCTCTGCATCCCCATATTGTAACTTTCATCGCAAATACCTCAATATTATGCCTTTAATTATAAGCAGCATAATAACAATATATCTTCTAAAAAACGGAATTCCAATTATTAATAATTAATTCTTCACATTAGTGCCGGCAAATTCCTCCTGAATCTGAGGAAGAGTCTTTCCTTCATTAATACACAGCTCCCATGTTTTATTCGCCTGATCCCTGAATACACCCTTATCAACCCGCACCTCTGCAATGCCGCTGATAATATTTTTTTCAACTGTTCCGGCTTTAACAATCTGCTCACCGGCACTCCGCACAAGTGAAAGAACACGCGCAGTCTCATCAGCATAAAATCCGTTATTAATGATCTCTGAGGCGGGACGATAAATCTCTGCTATTATTCTAAATCCATTATTCCCTGAAAGATTGGAATAATGATGATAATAGGCGGAAACCGCATCAAAATGACTCACCTCCGGAAATCCGCAGACACCCAGAACTGCAATATTCTTTTTCCCCCTCCTCCCGTCCCTTACAGGATGGGATGAAATACCCTTACCGCCATCAATGAGGAATGGCTCCAGGCCGGGAATTCTGCGGTCAAAATACTGTTTCAGTGAAGAGACTATTCCGAATATATATAGCGGAGATGCATAAACAACAAGGTCCGCATCATTCTCTTTTCCCATAATCATTTCAACATCGTCATTGAATATGCATTTGCCCGGAGTTTTTGTCCAGCATGTATAACAGCCTGTACATGAATTAATATTGCACTCATTTAAATATACAGTTTCTGTAACCGCACCGGAATTCCTGCACCCTTCAAGGAAGGCATCTGCAAGAATCCCTGTTTTGCTTACACCCTCCTTCCTGGGGCTTGCCTGAATAAGAAGCACCTTTTTAGCTTCTCCCGGCTCCATTTTAAAATATCGCCTGGGTATGTTTATATAATCCCCATCTGTTTTATTATTAAGATTGTCTGATGCTGTCTCTGCACCCTCTTTAACCTGAGATGACTCTATTCCGAAAAGCTTATCCATTTTCAGTGCAATGCTTAAATCACCCTCAATTTCAATCATCTTCCGGAAAAATGCATCAGTGCCGCTGATTTCATTTCTGGCGATTTTAAGATAATCATCCGCCAAAGATTTCATTGTCATGGAGGGCATGGGATGTACACCCTCATGATAAGTGCATACACCATCGCTTATTTCAAGAAAAGCCTCTATATTCTCAGTTCCGGTGATAATAAACTGTATAACAGCCTTCAAATCCCCGGATGCCTGCCTGTCAAAAACATAGGGCATGCCGATCAGTGCCTGTTCTGCGGAATGGAGAAAATCCCGCGGAGCTCCTCTTTCAACAAAAGCCAGTTTAACCTGAAGAAAGGGAACCAGAAATATTGTTGCAGGAACCGCTACAACCAGCTGAAGTATTACCGGAATTGACACAGAGAAAACAGTTTCATTAAAAAACTGAGCACCAAAGGATAGAGCAAAAATCAGCGCCCAGAAAAAGCTTATTACAATATTAACAACCCTGAAGAGTCTTGTACCCCAGAACAGATCAGGAACTGTCTGTTTTGCAAAATAATAAGTAAAAGGCTCTTTGCCGATCAGCTGAGGGACTGAAGCCATGAGGAATAAAGCAACATAGAGAACTGATTCAGGACGGTATAGGCTAAAGGAAATTATACCTGACTCCTGAGTTAAAAAACCTGCTCCGGCAGCATCTGTAAAAAAAATTACTGATGTAAAATAAGCCAGAGCCCCCATTACAGCATAGGAGAAATAGCTTTCATCTTTCATTTTATACTGGAAAACAATCAGGCCAACAACAGCACATAAAGAAAAAACCGCAATGTATTTAACCATAGCATAATCAGACAAAGAAAATACTGATATGCCTGTTCGGAATGCGGCAAAGATTAGAAAAGGAGTAAACAGAAAAAATACACGCAGCAATTTAGACTTCATAAAATCTCCTCAGTATATAGACCTGTTATCATGAATAGAATTTTTACTAAAGCCAAAAAATATTTCACAAAATGATATTAATTGTTCATGTTAAAAATTTCATCGCTGGTATATTTTATTTTTTTACCTGAGCTATCCCAGTGATAACCGTTCATTGCCATGCCTTCTTTGTATAACATTTCATACTGCATTGTACCGGATTCGTTATATTCCTTTAAAAGACCGTGGAATTTACCGTTTTTAAATGGTGCTTCAGCCTTTAATTTTCCTGATTTATAGTATTCCATATCAATACCCTGAAATCGGCCGTTTTTAAGGTTTGATATTGAATATACCCCTGACTCAGAAATTAATTTCACCTTGCCTGTTATGTTTTTGCCGGATTTATCTTTAACTACTACTGTGTTATCATCAAGAAATGTCTTTGAGTATTCTCCATATTCATATACCTTTAGTCCCTCATTGCTGACTGTCGAGTTGCTTCTGCATCCTGAAAATAAAAATGCAAAAATAAAAACAGATAATACTATTGTTATTTTTTTCATTACAAATCCTTTTTTTTAGTTCTGTTATAAAAGTGGATTAAAATTCACAGGTCAAGTTAAAATCTTTTTGTTCCTGCTTCAGGATAGTTCACTGAGTCAAGATATCATGAATGCAGTATCCGTATGCAGCAGACAGAGAATCAGGTCTCTTTTTACTGCACTTCAGGTTTAAGTTCAGATACTACAAGGAAGGCACCCGAAGTGCCTTCCTTGAAAAAAGTATACAGGAGATGCTTGAAAAATTCATTTACTTAACTGAAAAAGTATAGCCGCTCTGTTCACCATTTATATCAAGGGTTCTGCTTGATCCACCGGCAACCCCCCACTCAGTGTATTCCGGATTATTGTTTGT
>CAYYKZ010000164.1:0-6254 GCA_964468455.1 uncultured Leptospirales bacterium
TCACAGTCAGTTACTCTTATTGTTCTGGAAAAAAAGGAACCCTGGAGTATAATTCAGAAAACAAGCACAGGCAAATCACTCCTTGCTACAGGACAGCCAGTCCTGGATGAGGATGGAGAGATAGTCCGTGTTGTAACAAGTGTCAGGGATATTACAGATTTATATGATCTGCAGAACAGGCTTGCAGAAAGTAAAAAAATAACTGAGCAATACAGGCGTGAGCTTGATTCTTTAAGAATAAAAAGCGTAAAGAATGTTGAGGGCCTTATTGTAGGTTCCGGAAAGATGCATCACCTTGTTGAGACAGCTATAAGGCTAGCAAAGGTGGACTCCGGTATTCTTATTACAGGCGAGTCGGGTACAGGGAAGGACCTTGTTGCAGGGATTATTCATAAATACAGTACCAGGGAGGGGGGGCCTTTTATAAAGGTTAACTGCGGAGCTATTCCTGCGAACCTTCTGGAATCGGAACTTTTCGGATATGAAGAAGGAGCCTTTACTGGTGCAAAAAAAGGGGGGAAGCCGGGATATTTTGAAATGGCTGAGGGGGGTACACTTTTTCTTGATGAAATAGGTGAACTTCCATATGACCTGCAGGCGAAATTTCTGCGCGTTCTTCAGCATACCGAAATAAACCGTGTCGGCGGGCAGAGGTTCAGAAAAGTTAATGTAAGAATTTTAGCTGCAACAAACAGGGATCTTCTTGAAATGGTTCATGAAAAAAAATTCCGCGAGGATTTATATTACAGGCTCAATGTCGTACCTCTTGATCTTCCTCCTCTGCGTGAAAGGGTTGAGGATATACAGTTTCTTGTGGGGCATTTTCTTAAAATTTTCAATGAGAATTATCACATGACAAAGAGATTTTCTCCTGATGTTATTGATATTTTTGAACGTTATAACTGGCCCGGTAATATAAGGGAACTTAGAAATCTTGTGGAAAGGATGATTGTAATGTCACCGGAAGATGTGATAACAAGGCTTGATTTACCTGAAAGCATCTGCGCATCAGGTTTGTGCGGTGACAGGAAGGGTATCTCTATTCCGGGGCTTGTTCCTCTTAAGGAGGCTCTGGAAAGTGTTGAAAAACAGCTTATTGAAAGGGCTTATGAAATTTTTCCTACAACAAGAGAGATGGCCAAATCATTGAAGATCAGTGCACCTTCGATTGTGAGAAAAGCTGCAAAGTATGGTATAAAAAAGCATTAATTTTCATGTTTCGTTTCATTTCTGCAACGCTGTTTCATTTCTGAAACTTAATTTTATTTTTGAAACAGCGTAAATATCTTCCAATAATAAACTTCATATGATTAGAAAAGTCATTACAGACGGTTTTATGCTCTATAAACAGATAGTAAAACATGCTTTAATTCCTGATGTATCGACAATATTTCTTTAAAGCATCTTATTGATAAATATCCTTATATTTCTGTTTCAATAATGAAACGGAAATATAAGTAAAACCGGAAATATGAGTTAAAAATATATAAATTCTGAATTATCTCCCCTTAATTAAAAAATCCGGAAACAGAATTGTGCATTAATTATCTCTCTTTCAATGGTTTTATTAAAAAAACCGGATTTATCTCAATAAAATATTGCAAATGTCAATTTATAATCGTCCTGCTTCCACCACCCTCCAAATCTGGCATGCTTTGTGCTTATATAGATAGGTGTACATAAGTATAAAATAAACAGAAGGTAAAGGGAGGTTTGGTAATGAAAACCGGAAAAGAATATGAAGATAGCTTAAGGAAACTTAAACTTAATGTTTATCTTTTCGGTAAAAAAGTGGAAAACGTGGTTGATGACCCAATGATCCGTCCGTCAATGAATGCTGTAAAGCTTACCTATGAACTTGCTCATCAGCCTGAATATGAAGATCTTATGGTTGCTGTTTCACATATAAGCGGCAAAAAAATCAACAGGTTCACTCACATTCATCAGAGCACACAGGATCTTGTAAAGAAAACTAAAATGGGAAGACTTCTTGGTTCTCAGACTGCATGCTGTTTCCAGCGCTGCGTCGGTATGGATGCGCTAAATGCTTTGTCAATTACAACATTCAATATTGATAAGAAATACGGTACAGAGTATAATAAACGTTTTCTTAAATATCTTGAATATGTACAGGAAGAGGATCTTACCTGTGACGGCGCAATGACAGACCCTAAAGGGGACAGAAGCCTGGCTCCAAATAAGCAGCCTGACCCTGATGCATATCTACATATTGTTGAGGAGAGGGCAGATGGTATTATTGTACGTGGCGCAAAAGCACACCAGACCGGTGCAGTAAACTCCCACGAGATTATTGTAATGCCCACAAGTGCAATGAGAGAGGATGATAAGGATTATGCCATATCATTTGCGCTTCCAGCTGATTCAGAAGGTATAACCTATATTTACGGCCGACAGTCCTGTGATACTCGTAAGCTTGAAAAGGGAAATATTGATAGAGGAAATATATACTATGGCGGCCATGAGGCGCTGGTGGTTTTTGACAATGTTTTTGTTCCATGGGATCGGATTTTTATGCTTAGAGAGTATGAATTCTCCGGAGAGCTTGTTGAGAATTTCGCATCCTATCACAGACAGAGTTATGCCTGTAAAGTTGGTGTTGGTGATGTTCTCATAGGCGCAACCCAGGTAGCTGCGGAGTATAATGGAGCTGAAAAGGCATCTCATGTAAAAGATAAGATGATTGAGATGAATCATCTTAATGAAACACTATTCTGTGGTTCGCTTGCATGTGCTCAGGAAGGGAGCAAACAGTCATCAGGAACTTATCTTGTTAATACCCTTCTTGCCAATGTGTGCAAGCAGAACGTAACAAGATTCCCCTATGAGATAGCCCGGCTTGCGCAGGATATAGCAGGCGGACTTATGGTAACCTGTCCCTCCGAAGATGATCTCAGGTCACCAGAAATCGGGAAATGGATAAAGAAGTATTATATGACAAAGCCTGATGTATCAACTGAAAGCAGAATGAGAATATTAAGGCTTATAGAAAATATTACAATGGGTACTGCTGCAGTTGGTTACCTTACTGAGTCAATGCATGGAGCAGGTTCACCCCAGGCACAGAGAATAATGATAGCAAGGCTTGTTAATATGGATGCCAAGAAAAAGGTGGCAAAGCATCTGTGCGGTATAGAGGAGTAGGTTTTTGAAAATCGGAACTAAATTTTGCGGGGGCTGCCACGTCGCTTATGATAGAATGGATATTTACCGCGAAATTAAAGATGAGCTTCAGGATTACGCACAGTTTGTATCATATGATGATGCAGAAGCGGATCTGGTACTGGTTATAATGGGATGTCCCAGCGCCTGTGTTGAAACGGAGATTTTTCCTCAGCATAAAGTGCGGGTAATTAAATCCCCTGCGGATGCTGAAGCTTTTATCAGTGAAGTAAGGGAACTTGAAAAAAGATAATTAAAAAAACCCGGGGCCCACCGGCGAAGGCTCCGGGGGGAAGAGAGGAGCTTTTTATGAATTGGAAAGAAGCATATAAAAGCAAAAAGGTTACGGCAGAGGAAGCTGTTAAGCATATAAAACCGGACAGCAGGGTTGTACTTGGGCATGCTGCCGGAGAGCCCATGGAGATTGTTAATGCCATGGTCAAAAATAGCTCAGCCTATAAAAACGTGGAAATAGTTCATATGGTTGCTCTTGGCAAGGGTGAGTACTGTAACCCCGAGTATGAAGGTATATTCAGGCATAACGCTCTATTTGCGGGCGGGCCTACAAGAAAGGCTATTAATGAGGGTAGAGCGGATTTTACCCCATGTCATTTCAGCAGAATTCCCAGTCTTTTTACTGAGAATGTACTTCCTGTTGATGCTGCACTTATTAAGGTATCAGCGCCTGATGATCACGGTTACTGCTCCTACGGGGTATCTGTTGATTATACAAAACCTGCTGCTGAAAGCGCAAAATTAGTTATAGCTGAAGTTACACCCAATATGCCCAGAACCTACGGGAGTTCATTTATTCATGTTTCTGAAATTGACTATATAGTTGAAACAGAGACTGGTCCCGCGATTCTTAAGCCTCCTGTATTAACAGAAAATGATGAGAAAATAGGTTCATACATTTCAACGCTGATTAATGATGGTGACTGTCTTCAGCTTGGTATTGGCGCAGTTCCTGATGCTATTCTCAGTTTTCTTAAGACCAAGAAGAACCTGGGAATTCACAGCGAAATGATATCTGATGGTGTTGTTGATCTTGTTGATTCAGGAGTAATTAACTGTTCAAAGAAAAATTTTCATCCGGGTAAAATTATTGTCACTTTTCTTATGGGTACAGAGAAGCTCTACAGCTTTGTTGATAATAACCCTATGATTGAAATGTATCCCGTTGATTATACCAATAATCCAGCGGTGATAGCCAGGAATGACAATATGGTTTCGGTGAATTCAGCTCTTCAGGTTGATTTCACAGGACAGGTGGTATCAGACACTATAGGCTATAAACAGTACAGCGGTACAGGCGGACAGCTTGACTTTGTAAGGGGAGCTGCATGGTCGAAAAACGGCAGGTCTATTCTTGCTTTTCATTCAACTGCTGCAAAGGGAACACTTTCTAAAATTGTTGCCCATGTTGATGAAGGGGCAAATGCCACCACACCCAGATCAGATACTCACTATATTGTAACTGAGTACGGTATAGCTGATTTAAGGGGACGAAGTGTGGCGCAGAGGGCAGCAGCATTAATAAAGATAGCTCATCCCGATTTCAGGGAAAAACTTGAGAGAGAATATTTTGATGTATATAAAAGTAAACCGGATTATTAATAAATCCGGAGCCCTCTCTGATAAGCTGTACAAAGAGGGCTATCCTAAGTTCCCCCTTTTAGGGGGGACTTAAAAGGGCATTATTTATGTTGTGCTAATCTTATAAATAAAAGGAGCATAAGTATGGGTATTAGAAGAGAAAGAGAATTCGGAAAAGTGCAGCCCGGGATACCCCTGGGGCCGCTTACATTGAGGCTTCCTTTCATCCATTACAGGTTTGAAATTGCAGATTATCTGCAGGGCCTTTTGATGTGTGCTGTCTGTCTTGGTATTATACCGATTCTGATGGACACACTGGGTATGTCTTTTGAGATAGCGCTGGCCATTGTAATATTAAATGGTACACTCTATCTTGCGCATGTAACATTTGGTGATCCGGTGATTCCGGGATGGATTACTCCCGCTATACCGCTTATCATCGCCTATGTTGAAGGTTTTAACATGGGTCCGGAAAGGATGCAGGCATTAATAGCATTTCAGATGCTTTTTGGTGTTTTCTGTATTTTTCTTGGTGCAACAGGACTTGCAAGAAAGTTTATAACACTTATTCCAAATGCGGTCCAGTCTGCTGTTCTGCTTGGAGCGGGTTTTGCGGCTATTATGCTTATATTTAAGCCGGGAACAAGCAGCAGATCCTTTGATACTATTCCATGGACTATAACAATATGTGTTGGTCTTGCTTTTTATCTGCTCTTTTCTGAAAGTTTCAAATCTTTCAAGAAAAAACATAGATGGGCCTACTATCTGGGAAATCTGGGTATGATGCCTGCTCTAGCGCTTGCAATATTTGTGGGGCCTATGATAGGTGAGATAGCATGGCCTGATTACACAGGTATAGGATTTTTCTCTAATCCTGATTTTGCAGGCCTGTTCAGCGGCTTTACAATGCTGGGAGCAATTCCGGTTCCATCAGTGGACATGTTTCTGTCTTCCATTCCTCTGGTATTAAGCGCATATATTGTGGTATTTGGTGATGTTATTCAAAGCCAGGCACTTCTTGATGACGCGCAGAAATACAGACCTGATGAAGATGTTAACTATAATCCTAACAGATCCCATATTATCTTTGGTGGAAGAAACGTATTTATGAGTATTTTCGGACCGGATATTTCAATGTGCGGTCCCTTATGGGCGGCAATGCAGGTAGTTGTTTGTGAGCGTTTTAAAAACGGTCCTGAGGCAATGGAGTCAATAAACGGCGGTGCAGGTTCTTTCAGATGGGGTACCTGGACAGGTTATTTTATTGCACCTATAGTTGCCACAGTTAAGCCGATTCTTGGTATAGCACTTGCATCTACAATGCTTATCCAGGGTTATGTAAGTGTTCGTGTTGGTATTCTAAAGGCCCGCGGTTTCAATGATCTTGGTATTGCAGGTGTTGCAGGTGCTGTTCTTGCTACAAGGGGTGCAGCATGGGGACTTGGAGCAGCACTTGTGCTTGTGGCTCTTCAGTATGC
>CAYYKZ010000165.1:0-3877 GCA_964468455.1 uncultured Leptospirales bacterium
CCTCATAACTGAGGATAATGCGGATGTAAGATAAAACCACCGGTATGAAAAAGTACCGGGGTGGCCATAATTTGTTATTTGAACAATTTTTTCCCCGCTGTTCATTTATGCCTCATTATAAATATAATTACCGGACAGTAATTATATCAGAATATATTTTCAGAGCAATAATACTGTTTATAATATCTCCGCCGCCTTCGGCAGCGGAGATATTAAAGCATTCTATTTCACATAAAAATTAAGAAATCAGCATTTATTACCAGAGGCAAAATAAGGATAGAGTTTTATTTGTCGAGCAAAATGCTGAAATAAGATTCTTGACTTAAGCTGGCGAGAACTCTAATTAGAACATCTGTGAATAATACTCAAAAAGGGGTTGAGCATGGCAGATAACAGCATAAGACATAGCCCCGTTTTTAAGGCGTCCCTCTGGATGGGCGGAGCACTGGCTTCTTTTATTATTCTTGCAGTGGGAGGGAGAGAACTTTCAGCCCATTTCAATACCTTTGAAATACTATTCTACAGGAGCCTCACAGGACTATTCCTCCTCTCTGCTGTTCTTACAAAAACCGGCTGGTCACAGATTATTACACCTCACCCTGTAAAACATATTCTGCGTAATATAATACATTTCGGCGGACAGTTCGGATGGTTTTACGGAATAGCCTATATACCTCTAGCTGAAGTTTTTGCCATTGAATTTACAGTGCCTCTATGGACAGCGATCCTTGCTGTTTTTTTCCTTAAAGAAATAATTACCCCCCCCCCGGGGTATTGCAATTATTCTGGGCCTTGCGGGTATGCTAATAATACTTCGTCCCGGTACAGAAGCCCTTTCACCTGCAGCCCTTGCTGTACTTGCGGGAGCTTTCTGTTTTTCCATGTCACACATTCTTGTAAAACAGATATCTTTGAAAGATACACCCCTTTGCGTTCTGTTTTACATGGCCCTGTTCCAACTCCCAATGGCTTTTATTCCTGCCGCAGCTGCTTTAAAAATTCCAGGCCCTGAACACCTGCCATGGATAGGAGTAGTAGGCTTCACCGCACTTTCCGCTCACTACTGCATAGTACGGGCTTTTAAACATGCGGATGCTTCAGTTGTTGTACCAATGGATTTTTTAAGGCTTCCTCTTGCTGCTTTTACCGGAGTTTTACTTTACGGTGAAAAAGCTGATATATGGATACTCCTGGGTGCTGCAGTAATGTTTGCCGGGAATTACATAAGTATAAAAGCGGAGGCAAGAAAATAAATATCCGCCCCTAATAAAAAGGAGCGGATATCCTCAATTTTTAAGAT
Organism: uncultured Leptospirales bacterium; assembly: GCA_964468455.1. GTDB lineage: Bacteria > Spirochaetota > UBA4802 > UBA4802 > UBA5550 > JBBAGC01. Next base: position 1,301 of record CAYYKZ010000165.1, read on the forward strand.
TTCGCCTCAGCTGTTATTGCGTCAAACTCATCAAGTACTTCCTGATTAGTCTGCTTAACAAGCATATTAACTATAATCACTGTAACTGTATTCGCGATAAAGCCCGGAACAATCTCATACATCTGAGCGCCAAGCCCCATCTGCTTCCATATTACAAGAACTACTGTTCCAACCAGCATACCTGCTAAAGCCGACTGCCATGTTGTATTTCTGGAGAAAAGCGCAAACAGAACCAGAGGCCCGAATGCCGCGCCGAATCCGCCCCATGCATATGAAACAAGGCCGAATACTGTTGTACTTGGATTTATTGCCAGAGTAAGTGCAATCACGGAAATAATAATCAGTGACAGCCTTCCAATAAATACAAGCTCCTTCTGGGAAGCCTCTTTCTTTATAACCTTCTGGTAAAAGTCTTCAGTAAGGGCAGATGATGACACAAGAAGCTGAGAATCAATAGTTGACATTATCGCGGCCAATATCGCTGCAAGGAAAACTCCGCCTGCCCATGGAGAAAATGTTTTTGTAATCATTAAAATAAAAACCTTTTCCTGATCCCCTGCAGGAAGCGCCGGAAACATGGGTATTGCAATAAGCCCTATAATTACAGCTCCTGCAAGAGATATAAAAACCCAGATAATGGCTATTGTCATTGAGCGGGGAAGCGCCTTTGGATCATTTATACCCATAAACCGCGCTAAAATATGAGGCTGGCCAAAATACCCCAGTCCCCATGCCATTGTGGATATTATCCCCAGAATCCCCGCACCAGCCGGGAAAAAGCTCATGGAAATATTCCCTTCAGCCATTGCAGCTGCAATCCCGTCAGAACCGCCCACTCCATTATAGGCAAGGAGAGGCACAATAACAATTGCCGCAATCATAAGGGATCCCTGAATCAAGTCTGTCCAGCAGACCGCAAGGAACCCGCCAAGGAAAGTATAAAGAATAATTACAAAGGCCCCTGCAATAACGGCCACCTTGTAATCCATGCTGAACATGGACTCAAAAAGCTTACCTGCAGCAACAAGGCCGGAGGAAGCGTATATTGTAAAAAATATTAAAGTAATAATCGCTGAAAGTGTACGCAGAAGACCTGTGGGGTCCTTGAACCTGTTTTCAAAAAAAGTTGAAAGAGTAAGAGAATCTGTTTTGTCAGTATAAATTCTCAGACGTATAGCCACATATTTCCAGTTGCAGAAAGTCCCTATAAAAAGACCAATCGCTATCCACGACTCGGACATACCTGAAACATAAACAGCGCCCGGAAGCCCCATGAGAAGCCATCCGCTCATATCACTGGCCTGGGCAGAGAAGGCTGTTACCCACACACCAAGTCCTCTGCCTCCAAGAAGATAACCCTCAATACTTGTGGTTTTCCTGTAAAAATAGATACCCACTGCAAGAAGAAAAATAAAATAAATCCCGAAAGTAATAAGCGTTGGAATCTGAATCATAAATTACCCCTTATTATACTTTAATAACTGTGAAAACAGAAATTTCACAGACGGCAGCAAGCGGATATTCCCTGAATTAATCCGCTTCAGATTATGCCTTTTCTTATGTTTTAGAAATACCGGAATGCAGCCCGGATAAAAAGAACCTGAATAAAAAATTTCCGGATGTAAATATTGATACACTACAATAGCCTTATGTCAAGAATTATTATATTTTTGATATACAATACCCGGCATCAGAATATATTATTTATTGACTTACATAGAACCTTTTAGTAATAATTGAATAAATAAACTAAAGCTTAACCAGAGGAGCATCTAAATGAATATTAAAAAAATTCTATTAACTATATTACTTATATCATTCCCCCTGACATATTCTTTTTCAGAGTGTGTTAAAGGCGACTGCCAGGATGGTTCCGGACGGTATGAATGGGCCAACGGCGCTGTATATGAAGGTGCATTTGAAAACGGCAAAATGAATGGTGAGGGATTTTATATTGATCCTAAAGGTGACCAGTATCAAGGTGACTTCAAAAACGGTAAACTTAACGGCAGCGGCAAAATAACCTATAAAAATGGAGAAATTGCAGAGGGAAACTTTAAAAACGGGCTGCTTGAAGGTGAAGGTTCTTTTTCATACAGCAATGGAGATCTTTACAAAGGTGAATTTGCAAAAGGGAAAAAGCAGGGCAAGGGAATTTTTATTAATGCAGCAAAAGATGAATATACCGGGGAGTTCAAAAACGGAATTTTTCATGGTGAGGGAATTTTAAAATTCAAGGCTGGCGGTTTTTACGAAGGAACTTTCATTAATGGTAAACAGACAGGTAAAGGGTTATTCCAGGATGTAAATGGCAATATATACACAGGAGATTTTAATAATGGAATTTTCCATGGAAGCGGTGAATTAAAAACTACAGACGGCGCTGTTTACAGGGGTGATTTTAAAAACGGGAAGTATAATGGGAAAGGCGAGTTTACCGACCCCCAGGGAAATCACTACAGCGGGGAGTTTAAAGACGGAATTTTTAACGGCAAAGGTGAATATGAATTCCAGAGCGGTGCCAGGTTAAAAGAATCTGTTTATTTCTACATTCATGTGTGTGTTGTCTGTCAATTC
>CAYYKZ010000165.1:3887-6220 GCA_964468455.1 uncultured Leptospirales bacterium
AACGCGAATTTACCGACCCCCAGGCAAAACACTACAGCGCGGAGTTGAACGACGCAATATAAAACGGCAAAGGTGAATATGAATTCCAGAGCGGTGACAGGTATGAAGGTACATTCAGAAACGGAAGGTATGAAGGGAAAGGAACATATACTTCAGCCTCCGGCATTAAATATGTAGGAGAGTTTAAAAACGGAGTATTTCACGGTAAAGGAACCCTTTACAGGCCTGACGGAAGTATTGCTCAGCAGGGAAAATTTGAAGAGGGTAAATTTACAGAATAATATGACTGGCTCAACAGAAACATTAAGTATACAGACACATTGCGCAGAAGAGATGATAAACATTACCTCTTCTGTGGCAGATGCAGTTAAAAAATCGGGGGTCAAGGAGGGTATATGCTGTATCTTTGTACCCCACACCACAGCAGCAGTAACCATAAATGAAAATGCCGACCCGGATGTACCTCCTGATATATTAAAAGGAATTAAATCTCTGAAGCTCGAGGAACCCGGCTACAGGCATATGGAAGGGAATTCCCCTGCACATATAAAATCCACATTAACCGGGTCCTCCCAGCTTGTTATAATAGATAATGGAAAAATGCTTCTTGGAACCTGGCAGGGAATTTTTTTCTGTGAATTTGACGGGCCCAGAAACAGAAAGGTTTATGTTAAGATAACGGGAGATTAATCCTCAAAAAGTGTAGGGCCGCTTTCCCGGTTCTGACTCATAAAATCAAATCCCATGTGCCTGTATGCGCTTTCTGTAGCCATACGCCCCCGTGGTGTTCTTTTAAGAAGCCCTGTCTGCACAAGAAAAGGCTCATAATAGTCTTCAAGGGTATCGGTTTCCTCTCCTACAGAAATTGCAATAGTTTTAAGGCCCACAGGGCCGCCGCTGTATTTATCAATAATTGCTGAAAGAATACGCCTGTCCATATCATCAAGGCCAAGCTCATCAATATCCAGTTTCTCCAGTGCAAACCTTGTAATATCTATATCAATCCCGTTCTTTTTATGAACAATAGAAAAATCAGCTACCCTTTTAACAAGCCTGTTTACAATCCTTGGTGTTCTTCTTGAACGCCTCGCTATTTCCAGGCCCGCGTCCTCGTCCATATCTATTTCAAGAATTTTAGCTGTTCTCATGGCAATCTTTTTCAAATCCTCAGGCTCGTAGTAGTTAAGCCTTAATGGTATGCCGAACCTGTCGCGAAGGGCTGCAGTAAGAAGGCCGGTCCTTGTTGTTGCGCCTATAAGTGTAAAATGGGCAAGATTAAGCTTAATACTTTTTGCACCTATCCCCTGCCCTATAATAATATCAATAGACTTATCCTCCATGGCAGGATATAATATCTCTTCAATAGCAGGGGAAAGCCTGTGTATTTCATCTATAAAAAGCACATCATTCTCTTCAAGACCGGTAAGGATTGAGGCAAGATCACCCGCTTTATCAATTATAGGGGCAGATGTGGCCTTGATGTTAACACCAAGTTCATGTGCAATAATAAAGGCAAGGGTGGTTTTACCAAGCCCCGGAGGACCGGAAAGGAGGACATGATCAAGAGATTGTTTACGCATCCTTGCAGATTCAATAAAAATTTCGAGGTTGTCAGTAATGTTTTTCTGCCCTATAAACTCGGTTAAATGCGCAGGCCTTAATGATAATTCATTGGTTAAATCATCTTCAGGATTATATTCTGAATCTACTAATCTTGGAGTATCATTCATTTTCTATTGAGGGGAATATGCCTTTAATGTTTTTAATATGGAATCAGGAGTTTTAAGGCATAGAATTTTTTCCCTTAACTCCTTATCATTCATCATCTTTGCAATATTTGCAAGCGTTTTAATATGATGAGTAAGCTTGTCCTTTGGCACAATAAGAAGAATAATAATTTTTACAGGCTCATTATCTATTGACTCAAAATTAATACCCTTTGGCGTTATAGCCATAACAGTAATAATATTGCTCACCTTTGTTGTTGAGCAGTGAGGAATAGCCACACCATGTCCAATGCCGGTACTCATGGACTTTTCACGCTCAATAAGAGCCGCTGTTATTGCCTCAGCATCTTCAGAAGCAATCTCCTTTGATTTAACAGCGTGTTCAACCATTTCTTCAATGATCCCCCACCTGTCTTTCGCTGAAATTTTTACAATAATGTTGTTTTTCTTTATATTTTCTAACAGGCTCATTTTATTATCTTTCAAAAAAATTTTTCCAGTAAATTGCCAAAAAATACCATTCACTTACTGAATGGCCTAATATTAGGGTAATTGTATGAATAAATCAATATTCGTCAAGTCTTATTGAAATAATAATTTTATCAG
>CAYYKZ010000166.1:0-6215 GCA_964468455.1 uncultured Leptospirales bacterium
ATATCCGCTTTGATGATTCCAGCAGAAACAGGCATCTATCAAATGCGCAAAGATATAAATTTATTGAAGATTTTATTCTCAGAGCCCGCAAACAGCTAAAATCTTATAATGTAAAAATTGCTGCTGATGTATTCGGACGTATCCCTCTGAATAAAAATGATATAATAGGACAGCAGATGGAAAGCATGGATAAAGTTGTGGATTACATCTGCCCCATGGCCTACCCTTCGCATTATACCTGGAGTAAAAAACTACAGACAGACCCTCACTATACAGTTTACATAACCTCAAAAAGAGCAAAAGAACGCACGAAAAATGCAGAAATAGTAACCTGGATTCAGGCTTTCAAGATGAAACTTTATGGAATGCCTTACGATAAATACATCAATGAACAGATTAAGGCTGTACATGATGCAGGCATACGGGGTTATCTTTTGTGGAATGCCAGGCAGGACTATAAAGTGCCTTTTAAAGTTGTGAAGGAATACTATAAAACTGCAGATAAAAATATCGCAAAAGACTGAAAAAACAAGATGGGGGCCGTTTTATAAAAAACGGTCCCCTTTTTATTTATTCCACAACCTTGCTGAATGCTGCATTACCGAATCTGGTAGAACGCATTGTAACTTTAGTTGTTAAATTATCAGAAACTGTTATGTAAATAAAATCAGGTTTGGGCTGCTCAATATTATTCACTTTAATATATCTTCCCTCTTTTTCATTGAGAACCCATTTCTCCAGTTTAACAAGATGTCTGTTTGGAGTTAATTTAGCTTCAAAATACTTCTCCTGTGATTCCAGCCCTGTTGTCGTTCTTCCAGCATCTATTTTGTTTATATAAACACGATAATAGGATCTCCTGTCCATGGCAGGATCTTCAATATCTGTATCATAGGCTGTAAGAATAAAATTCGCATCATCACCGCTGATACCGGGTAAAGACACTGATTTACAGCTGCCGCATATCAGGGCAATTAAAAAAATTACTATATAGCTATTTATTTTCATCCCGCTTCCTCAATATTGATTATATATGGATCATCAAATGCAGATTTTACAGGTTCGACTATTAAATACCCTTTTTTATCAAATGTTTCAATGATTTCAGATTCAACGTCTCCTTTTATTTCCACTGTCCTGATAATATAACCCAGCGGATCAGTAGTAGAAACCTTGATAATTCCGTTTTTTACACCCTTTATTTTTACCTTAAGTCTTCTTCTGGAATCTGATTTTACCAGAAAATAATCCACATCCCCTGAGTATGTTATGAAACCTGATATTTTTTTATCAATAATATTTGCTTCATTTTTATTATTATTGGGCTCCCTTTCAACCGTGCCTGACACATTAAATGGTGTGATCTGAAGAATATAATCTGAATTTTTGTCAAATCCTGATCTGGATGATATGCTGAAATAAACAGCTCCGGCTGTATCAAGATTCGGGATTACCTCACTGACACCGGAACCGGCATTATCAATTTCCATTATTTTATTTTTCTTTTCGTCATAAACTGTTATTACAGGATCTATATCAGGGGGTGTGACAAGTTCTACCCTGTTGAGACTATTTCTGTTTTCAGGCTTAAAATAATAATAATCAATATCATCAGATGTGCCAATCCTTCCGCGTATTTCCATACCGGAGATACTATTTGCCAATTCTAATGAGTCATTGTTTTCAAGTTCAGATCCCTCCTCATGTTCAGTGATACTGAAATCAAGAAAATATGGTTCATTATTGTTATACTGGTAATTTTTGGAATATAATTTAATAAAATATATTCCCGGTTCCTTTATTCCCAGACCGCTTATTGCTTCTTCTCCTCCCGCAGCTGTGATATCGGATTCAGCTAATTGATTCAATGAACTGTCATATATTGTCAATACAGAATCAACACCTGCTACACCTTTAAGACTGGCTGATACTAAAACCGGAAGTTTCTGAGTATCATCGATACTGAAGCTGAACCAGTCCTCTTCACGCAATTCACCTTCTTCATTTTTAAGATTCTGCCCCGGTGAGTAGTATCCTGTAAGCTGAACACCAGGATTTATTATATTGGATTCTGTATTGTTATCATTGGGCTCTTCTTCTTCGCTGATATAATCGCGGGAAAGAAGCCTCAGCATATAAGGGGTTTCACTATTACCCTTTCTTTCATCCCTTGCTCCATGCATAACTGTTATTATATATACACCGGGTGGAGTATGAAGATTTATAAAATTTTCCGGTGACGATTTTCTGTTGTCATCTATAATTTTCAGCTTAGATACCTGGGAGTTTTGAACCTTCCACACCTGCATGGCATGATTAACTCCCTTTATTCCTGAAAGTTCAATTTCAGTTATCTGATTAATGGTGCTTTTGAAAACAAAATTATCCGTATCTGTTTCACTATCCAGGTATCCATAAATTTCGCTGTTTAATTCTACAGGATTTGCCTGACTGAAAGTGTTGTTCGGCTCTGTTTCAAAATTTTTTGATTCTTTACATGAAGAGAAACAGATGACAATAATAACCGGTAATATCAGATTAAAATTTCTTTTAAGCATTGAATTCACTTTTTCCTGAAAAATTTGACTATATATTCTGGTTTAATCTAAAAATTTTTCTCAAAAATTATTTTTATAAAATTCTGCCAAAGACTAAAAAAATAAAATTTAACAATAAAAATATGATAAATATTCATATGTAATGCTTAAAAATCATAATCTCCTGAAACAGAAAAGAGCCGGATTCTAAAACATGTTTATTAATAATTAAAGATCATAAATAAATATTATTTTACAAACAGATAAATGATTATATATTGTCAGATCAGATACTTGAATTTGTCATAAAATAATAAATTTAATGAATAAGCAATAAAAAAACATTAATTTCTCTATAATGATATGCAACTGCGTAATATGCAGAGAAGATCAACTTTAATATTATAAGGAAAAAGAATAAATTATTATGGAAATATATATCTCTGATACAGCATTTGGCGGAACCGGTATTGGAAAAATTGACGGCAAGGTATATTTTGTAGACTATTCTGTACCCGGGGACACTCTTAAAATTGAAAGTTTTAAGGATAGAAAAAGCTTTTCCTATGCTAAAATAAAAGAAATAATAAAACCTTCGCCTCACAGAATCGAGCCATCATGCCCTAATTTCGGAATCTGCGGCGGATGTTCCTATCTTAATATTGACTATGACGGGGAGCTTGAATATAAAACAGCTATTTTAAAAAGCCTGCTTTTCAGGCCCGGAGGTATTGCGGAAGAAGATATTCCGGAAATCGATATTGTCAAAAGTGAAAGACACGGTTACAGGAGTCATACGCTTGTAAAAAGTGATGGCCATGGTTTCGGCCTTTACAGGAAGCGTACTAATGATGTTGTTCCTTTCCCTGAAAAGGGCTGTGGCATACTCGCTCCTGAACTGAATGATTATATAAAAACTTTAGATTATAAAAAAATTACTGCTGAAACACGTGTTGCATCTGATCATGCAGGAAAAATATTTCATGATGCAAGTGATGCTGCGGGATTAATTGATGAATTTGAAGAAAACATTTCCTACAGGCGCGAGCTGAACGGTTTTTTCCAGGCGAATCGTTTTCTCCGGGGTAAAATGCTTAAAATTGTAAAAGATTACAGCTCCCTTGCTCCTGAAGATGAATTCATTGACATAGGGTGCGGATGCGGTTTTTTTACCCTCTATCTTGCTCAATACGCATCACGGGGCTTTGGTTTTGATGTGGACAGAAAAAGCATTAAACATGCCGAATATAATTCCCGGAAAAACAGCATTGAAAATCTGAGATTTTTTACTCTGTCATCATCTGACATACATCCTCATAAAGTAAAACCCTCAGTGGTTATTGCGGATCCTCCAAGAATGGGTTTAACAAAGAAAACAAGACAGACAATAAATGCAATGCACCCGGAAAAAATTATTTATGTTTCCTGTAACCCTTCAACCTTTGCCAGGGATATAAGAGATTTTATTACAAGGGGATATAACCTTGACAGAGTAACCATGATAGACATGTTTCCCGGCACCCATCATATAGAAATTATTACAAGGCTAAGCAGAATTTAAAGCACACCATAGAGTAAAAGATTTATAAGTCTGGCGGCAAAGTATGATCCCAGAACAAGAAAAAGAGGCATTGTTAAAAATATGGCTGCAAGCTCACTCTTTTTTACAATATCAGGCCTGTATACTTTTTTCCCGAAGAAATTAAGGTCATAATAGGCAGGATCATTTCTTCTTTTAAGTATTGTTCTTATAATTGATATTTTTACAGTGACAAGAATTATATTAATAAATCCTGAAACCACCCAGAATATAAGGCTTATATTAATCTGCCGTACTGCTGCAGGATCACGCATTGCAAAAATACTGAGCAGAATCATAAGAATAGTGTTGCTTAAAAAAGTTCCAAGGAACAGGCGATAATATCTGCTGCTTTTATTCAGCAGATACAGAATGATAACCAGAATCTGTACTGAAAAAGAAAAGCAGAGTGTAAGTAGTATTATAGTTATTAACATTTTTTAAATACCGGCAATTAAAATAGTAATTCCGGTCATAAATGTCAAGAAACTAAAATCCAGCCGGAACTATTAATTATATCTTTGCAGGAGTTCACGTGCTTCAGAATTATCCGGGTCAGAATGAAGGGCTTTTTGGGCATAAAATAACCCCTTTTCACGATTGCTGTATTTAAAATACAGCATAGCCAGTCTTAAATTAGCCATACTGTGATCCGGGTTTACTGCTATAGTCTTAAGAAATGAATCGCGGGCTTTTTTATCCATTTCATCGCTGCTTTTAAAACTTTTATAATAAAACTCCCCTAGCAGAAAATTTACTTCCGGTGAACTGCTGTCTACTTTAAGAGCTTCAAGACAGTAATTAATTCCCTCATTTCTAAACCGCACCCTGTTGGACTGGACATTATAGTTTTTATATGCTTCAATAAAGCTTATCTCAGCCAGGGTGCTTAGAAGAATAAACTTATCTTCGTTGTCATAAAGTCGCTGAATATTTGCATAAGCTTTTTTTAATTCACTATAAGCAAAATTATAAATGCCGTCTTTATAGTAAATAATACCAAGTGCCATGCGAGCTTCAGGATTACCGGAGTCCATTTCTATGGCTTTTTTATACTCAGATATTGCCTTTCCGTTATTGTTATTTCTGGCGTAGAGATCACCTCTTGATTTATACATAAAAGCCCACTGGGCATTATGGTCTTTAAGAATCTGTACAACACGAAACCCTTCACTGCTTAATTTAAGATTCCCGTATCCAAGTGCCATATTACCGAAGGTACTGTTGCTGAAAAGATGTTTAATTTCAATTTTTGAAACAACCAGGTTATTGCCGTCTATAACATATAGAGTATCATTAAGCCTGACAGACTCTTTACTGTAAAGCCTCAATGTTGCTCTTGTCTTTTCACTTGCAATACCTGAAATATCATTTTCAGGTAAATTTTCACTTGAGGAAATAGAAAGTATTATCCCTTTAATTACAACGTCTTTACCCAGCTCATCCTTCTGTGTAAAAAAAACTCTTGTCCTCAGACTTTCGTTCTTATGGATCATATTTCCCCATGTTAATGAACATGGGACGATAACCAGTAATACAAAAATAATTATTTTTTTCACTATTTTAATATCCTTGCTGGATTTAAAGGAACAATACCTTTTCTTATTTCAAAGTGGAGATGAGCTCCTGTAACTGCACCGGTTTTTCCGGAAAGAGCAATGGTGTCTCCTTTTTTTACTATGTCATTAAGTCTGATCAGATTTCTGCTGTTATGAGCATATACTGTAATATAATTGTTGTTATGCGCTATAACAATCATTTTCCCATATATATCTTTCCATCCTGCAAAAATTACTTTACCGTCACCTGCAGCTTTTACTTCTGTACCTACTTCTGCACCTATATCCAGACCGCTATGAAATTTCTTTTTACCGGAAAAGGGATGAATTCTGTATCCGAATCCCGAAGTTATGGGCCCCCTTAATGGCCAGGATAATACAATTTTGCTGTTTTTTTCATTACTTGCATTATCAGCCGGAATATAACTTTCATCAATTTCTTCAGCTTTATCTTTATAACTTTTTGATGTACTTCTTGCAATATTATGACTGCTTTGATGAGTAGAGCGGTTCCCTTTTTCAGGAACATGTGTATTAACT
>CAYYKZ010000167.1:0-6188 GCA_964468455.1 uncultured Leptospirales bacterium
ATATGCCTGGTATCTATTTATTAAATATCCGCTAAAAATTATGAATGAGGCTTTTTAAGATATTATGATGAATTTTTAAATTCCGCCGTTTAAGCGGCGGTGGAATGACAGAATTTTTTTAATAAAAAAAATAAAGAATGATAAAAAAAGGTATTTTATTTTACAATAAAATACCTTTTTTTTATTATAGTGCGTGCTGGATTGCCAATTTTTCCCCCTGGAGGATGTCTTGAAAAACCCTATTCTTGTACCTGAACTCAGAGATCTTCTTCATAGGAAAAAATCCGGTATTTTAAAATCATTTCTTGAAGATGGCCACCCGAAGGAAACAGCGGAGTATCTGGCTTTGCTTAATCCTGACGAAATCTGGAGAATAATAAATCTTGTAAACAAGGAACTCCGGGTTGAAATTTTCAGCTATCTTAACATGGATGTGCAGTTTGAGATGGTTTCAGGTTCCAGAAAAAAGAATACTACCGAGCTTCTTATGGACATGGGGCATGATGACCGGGCCGACCTTTTTCAGCATCTTGAGAAGGATGTGGTTGATCGGCTTCTGGTGCTTCTCCCTCTTTCAGAGAGGTCGGATATTGTAAAGCTGACTTCCTATAAGGAGGATACAGCCGGTGCAATAATGACAACAGACTTTGCCACTCTTAATGAGAATGACATTGTTGAAAAAGCAATTGCAAAGATAAGAAAAGAGGCTCCCTCTAAAGAGACTATTTATTATATTTATGTTATAAATGACGAAGGTAAGCTTATTGGTTTTGTTTCATTAAGGAAGCTTATCATTTCCCGCCCGAAAAAGAAAGTTCGGGATATAATGAAGAGAGATGTGAAATTTGCTTATATCTCAAATGACAGGGAGATTGTAGCCAGGTTAATTGAAGAATATGACCTTCTGGCTTTACCGATCGTTGATGAACAGGAAAAACTTGCAGGTATTGTGACCTATGATGATGCCATGGACATTCTTAAGGAGGAACAGACCGAAGACCTGGAAAAACTGATGGCTATCAGCGGCGGTGTGGAGGATAAAGCCTACCTTGATGTTTCAATCTTTACTCATTTTAAAAAAAGGGCCTTCTGGGTTATAACTCTGGGCCTTGTGGGTATTCTTACCGCATTAATTATTGAATCTTTCAGCGGCGCAATAGAGGCCTTGATTGTGCTGACATTTTATATGCCTTTGCTTAATGCTGCAGGCGGGAATACAGGGTCCCAGTCTGCCACGGTTGTGTTAAGGGCGCTTACATTGAACGAATTGACCTTCAAGGATATTTTTAAAGTAGTAAAAAAGGAATTTTATATTAGTCTTTTTCTTTCCCTCTGTCTGGGAATAATTGTCTTTGGAAGGGTTATGCTTCTCACCAATTCAGGATCCATACCTGCGGAATTTTCCTTAACAGGAATAGCATTTGTAATTTCTCTTTCTCTGGCTCTGCAGGTTTTATGGGCTACAATTTTTGGAGGGGTTATACCCCTTGTTGCAACAAAATTCAAGCTTGATCCGGCTGTTGTATCCAGCCCTCTTCTGGCTACCTTTGTAGATATGGGAGGGGTAATAATATATTTTACTGTTGCTAAACTGGTACTTGGAATTTAGCCTGAGTAACAGGGGCGGTCATACCCTGGCTATAATAACAGCCCGTACAGGTGCCTGGTAACCTTCCACTGTTTTGCTGCAGTCATGAGGATCAAGAAAATCTTTTAATGATTCTGTTTTTACCCATTCGGTTTCTCTCTGTTCCTTTTCTGTAGTTTTTGTCATATCTATGCAGGTGATTTCACGGAAACCCGCCTTTTTAAGCCATGATTCAAGAACAGGGACAGTGGGGATAAAATAAACATTTCTCATTTTTGAATATCTTTCAGTGGGATAAAGGCAGATATGATCCTCCCCTTCAAGAACCAGTGTTTCAAGAACAAGCTCTCCGTCTGATGCCATGATAACCCTTATACTTTTCAGGAATTCAACCGGTGATATCCTGTGATAAAGTATACCCATACAGAAAACAGTATTGAACTTTTTCCCCGGAATATACATCTCTTCAAACCGGAGTGGAAGAGTGTATATGTTTTCTTTTCCTGCAATAGAGTTTAACAGTTCAAACTGGTAGTAAAAGGTAAGGTAGGGTTCTATACCCAGTAAAAGACCCGGATTATGCTCCAGCATGCGGAACATGTAATACCCGCTGCTTGAACCTATGTCCAGTACGTGTCTTCTATGAAGAGGTGCAATTGAATTTTTAACACGGTCCCATTTCAGGTCAGATCTCCACTCTGTGTCAATATGGATTCCGAAAACTTCAAAAGGTCCCTTGCGCCAGGGCCACAGCTCCATAAGGCCTGACCTTAAGTCAGCTTTCTGCTCTTCTGTAATTTCTGAGGATGTGCCGATTTTTACAATACCGTCGGAAAAATCGCATGAAGAAGTATTTAATTCTGAAAACCGGGAAATAATACCGCAAAGTTTTTCACCCTTGCTGTCTTTCAGTTTCAGTTCCTGATTTTTTTTCTCAAGAAGGGATGAATAATAATCTATTTCTATATCTTTAAAGTAGTACCGGGCGGCGTTTTCAATAAAATTTTTCATACTATTTAACACATAGAAAAGCTGTGAAGTGGTACCATTTAAACCAGAGTTCTATTTTATCGAAGCCGGCACCGCGGAGTCTCTCCTGATGGCATTGAACAGTTTCAGGTATAAGTACATTTTCAAGAGCTTCACGTTTTCTGGTAATTTCGATTGCAGAATAACCGTTTCTTTCCTTGAATCCGTAGTATATTTCCTGCTGAAGTTCAGCAAGTCTGCTGCTTTCATTAACTGTTTTTTCAGTTAAAAGAAAAATTCCACCCGGAACAAGAGATTCGTATATTCTTTTTATTATACCTTCCCTGTCCCGGGGAGGTATAAATTGAAGAGTAAGGTTTGCCGTAACTACAGATGATTCACCGAAAATAATATCTCTTATATCAGCAACAACCGGTGTTATTCTTCCTGCTGAACCGAATCCGTTGGTCCTTTTTATAAAAAGGTCAATCATGGGACTGGAATTATCTATTGCTGTAAGCTTGAAATCCCTATCCTTCATTACAGAAATTACTGCAGAGGCATAATTACCGCTGGAACATCCCAGGTCGTAAATCATTGTATTGTCCCTGTAAAAGCGGGATGTAAGAAGGGCCTGGTTTTTTATTATTTCATTATAGAAAGGAACTGATCTCTGTATCATGTCATCAAAAACACTGGCAACAGTATCGTTGAATTCAAATGGAGTCTGTTCAGGAAAATTTAAAAAAATATCATCTTTTTTCATTTAGGTTATCTCTATTGGTTTTGTTTTTCCGGGGTTATCAAGATTCTAAAATATCGTTTATTATAATGCCCGCAGCTGTCAGGCCGAAAATTCCAGGAATGTATGAAATGCTCCCCTGTACTTTTTTTGTAATCCCGTTTCCAATTTCCTCTGTAGCATGGGTATTCAGGTTTTCCCGGGAATAGATACATCTGACACCGCTGGTTACGCCTGCATCTTTAAGTTTTTTCCTGAGAGTCCTGGCAAGTGGGCAGTAATCTGTTTTGCTGATATCGCTTATAGTAACACCGGCAGGTGAAAGCCTGCTCCCTGCACCCATTGATGAAACCAGGGGTACACCCCTTTTATTCAGTTCACAGATAAGTGAAACCTTGGAGTCAATTTCATCAATAGCATCTATGGCATAAAAACTGCTGTAATCCCATGGAATAGTATCTGCAATATTATCCGGAAGTAGCCGCGTTTTTATGCTGATTATTTCCGTTTTGCTGTTTATATCCCTTATCCGTTCCGCTGCAACATCGGTTTTATATCTGCCTATTGTTGACTGAAGTGAAAGGATCTGTCTGTTTATGTTGGATGGAGCAACTGTATCATAATCTACAAGTATTAATCTGCCTACACCAGCCCTTGCCAGGGCTTCGACTGAGTATCCGCCCACACCTCCAAGGCCGAAGACAGCAACTGTTGCGTTTTTCAGCTTTGTTATTCCTTCCTGTCCTATAATTATTTCAGTTCTTGACTTATCCATTATATTTTTAAACGGAATATTCTTTCTGCATTTTCTGTTGTTTTTTCCGCAATTTCCTCAATTTTTATTCCCAGGATCTCCCCGGCTGCTTCAAGGTTAAGCCGGATATTAGACGGTACATTAGGTTTTTCAGTACCTACAGGAGGAATATCAGGGCTGTCTGTTTCAAGCAGAAAATTTCGCGGGTATATTTTTTTTAAAACCTCAGATCTTTTTCTGCTGTTTCGGTATGTTAATGTGCCCCCCATGGAAAGGGAGAGCCCCAGGTCCATCATCTCCTCTGCGATTTGAACGCTTCCTGAGAATGCGTGTATTATCCCTCCCGATGCAGGCATTCCCGTTTTACGGATAGAATGGGTAAGTTCATTAAAGGCACCACGGCAATGTATAATTACAGGCATGTTTTTTTTTACTGCGAATCTCATCTGCGATTCGAAAACAGCTGTCTGAAGATCAAAATCAGGTGTGGAAATTTTTCTGTCAAGCCCGATCTCGCCGATTGCAACAGCACCCATGTTCCATGATTCTTCAAGTTTGCTGTAAACATTGAGATCATTTTCATTCGCATACCATGGATGAACGCCTGTTGAAAATTCCACTTTATCATACTTTTCCGCCAATGAGCGGGAATGTTCCCATTGATCAATTGTAATAGATGAGGTTATAAGTTTTATTATGCCCGCGTCGGCTGCATCAGATATAATCTGATCAAGTGAGTCTTTGTAACAGGAGCTTTCAAGATGGCAGTGCACATCAACAAGTTTCATGTTTTATTCGTCTATTGTATTAACCACTTCATTTTTATCAAGAAAAAGTTCAAGGTCGCCCATTGAAATGAAGAATTTGTTTTTACCTTCAGTGTCAAATTCTGTTACAAAGGAGGCATAGTGTTTTCCGCAGACAATAAAGAGTTCCTGCTCCGGGAATTCACTGAATATATATTTGAGGTGTGCTGTTTCCTTGCTGTCCATTTCATTGATTTGCCTGAAATCAAGAATTACCGTGTCATTAGAAATGCTTTTAATGAATGCACCGGAAAGGATTTTATTCCTTTCAGCCATTGCAGATTCTGATTTAAGGGTAAACCTGAATATCATTGTTGTTCTGTCGTTTTTCTTTGAAACAATAACATTAGTGGATGAGTTTTTTTCCAGTTTTATTCGCTGTTCTCTTGACTGATTAAGTGCTGAACGGACTTTCCCTGAGAGAATAAGGGGGTCGCAGTTTTTTGATATATAGTCAAGAACTCCAAATTTCATTGCAATCAGGATGTCCTCTTTTTTTGTCTGGGATGAGTACATTATTACAGGGATGTGTCTGGTAAGGTCATCCCCTTTAAGTTTTTTCAGAACTTCATAGCCGTCAATATCAGGCATCACAACATCAAGAATTACAAGGTCGGGGTTTCCGTTTTTTGCAAGTTCAAGGCCGATTTTTCCGGATGAAGCTGTAAGTACATTGTGTCCGTCTTTAGAAAGGGCATCAGAGGTCACCTTGAGGGCCATTTTTGAATCATCTATTATAAGGATCAATCCCCTCATTTCCGGATCAAAATTGAGATCCTTAAGGGCAGGGCCTTCTTTCTTTTCATTCTCTTTCCCATTTCCGGAAAGAAGCCTTTGAACACATTGTAAAACATGATCATCGTTAAAAGGTTTTGCCAGAAAGTAGGAGGCTCCATTGTGAATACCTTCAATAATATTCATTTCCTGGTTCGCAGAGCTTATTATGACTATTCTGGCCTTATTGTCGTAATCGCGTATTGCCTTTGTTGCTTCAATGCCGTTCATTCCGGGCATGTTAATATCCATTGTCACTAAATCCGGTTTATAGGTGGTATACGCTGATAACGCTTTGTCTCCTCTTTCACATTCATGTACAATTGTGTGCCCCAGGGACGTGAATATATCAGAAAGCCTTTTACGGGCCAGTTTTGAGTCATCTACAAGTAATATTTTTGCCATTGGGAGTTCTCCTGTTGATTTACCCTGAGTTTATTCGCCTATTATTTTTACCAGTACACGCTTGGGGCGTCTGCCGTCAAATTCAGCGTAATAAATCTGCTCCCAGGGACCAAAGTCCAGGCGTCCTTCTGTTACTGCCGCCACTATTTC